>DASYEA010000393.1:0-11329 GCA_036499265.1 Schlesneria sp.
ACCGGTTGTGCTCCGATCTCGACAGCATTCGATGCGGGATCCAAGTTCGCCGAACCATTCGCGAACGCGGCCACAATTGCCAGTGGGATCAGAGTTCCCGCAGCCGTTGGCGACTTTATGATTCTCGATGCGGTGCGGCAGAGCCACGGGACCGCGCTATCGGTCGACGAAGCTCGCATTCGTGAATGGATGCGATTGGTCGCTTCATCCGAAGGAATTGCGATTTGCCCTGAAACTGCCGCCTGCATCGGAGCCCTCGAACAACTCACGCAATCAGGCTGGATTCGTCCCGATGAGCGTGTGGTGGTGTTCAACACCGGTGCCGCGCAGAAATATGTGGAAACGCTCGCATGTGAATTACCTCGATTAGATATCAAGCAGCCGATCGATTGGGATTGGCTGTCGGAAGCGTAGGCACGACGTGTCCACGCGATTGGTGACTGGAGAATCCAGATGCGACGATCGATCCTGTGTCTGACAGCAATCGCGTTGACGAGCGGCCTGGCGTTCGTGGTTCATGTTGTGCTCCCAGTCGCCGAGACCGCTATCGCGCAGGACCCGCGGGAACAAACGGCGAAGACACGTTCAGCCGACCGTTATGCCGTCCCCGAGACCAGCGAAGTCACGGTTCTGGTCACGTTCGTCAAAGGATTGAAATCGTATCGTCCCGAACTGGGACCGGATTTGGAGGAGCACGAAGAAAAGTTGCCGTCTGCGATTCGCAAAGCTTGTGAACGAATCCTGGCCCTGGATCGAAACGAGAATTCAGAACCCCGCTATTTTGCCAGTCGCGAGATGCTGTCATTCCGGATGACGGACATGGCGGAATCGGAAATGGACGACGTCGATCAACGAAAGAAGTTGGTGGCAGATTGCGTCAAGATCTTAAAGGGTTCCGATCGAACCGCCGCAGATGCAGAAGTCGCGACAACTTTGGCCACGACCTTTGAAGACTTCGCGCCCGATGACGAAGCGCTCTCTTTCTATCAGTCGCTGGGTAATCTGTTTGTCCGCAGCTCTGATGCAGAAATCGCTCAACGGGGTGAATTTCTGGAAGGGGCGGCCCGTCGCCTGGGCATTGTCGGGGAACCGTTTGAGCTTGCCGGTCAAGCGATCGACGGTAGAGATTTCGATCTGAAATCGCTGCAGGGCAAAGTCGTTCTGGTCGATTTCTGGGCCACTTGGTGCGGTCACTGCATGGACGAATTACCTCACCTGAAGCGTAACTATCAGACCTACCATGATCGCGGATTTGAAATCGTCGGCATCAGTGTGGATGACGACCGCGAAGCCCTCAAGAAGTTTCTGAAGAAACAAAAGATACCTTGGACTACATTGCACGACGAAGAAGCGGGTGCCGAGCATCCCGCGGCAACTCACTATGGCATCGCCGCCTATCCAACATCGTTTCTGCTCGATCGCACCGGACGCGTGGTGGCGACGGATCTACGTGGACGCAAGCTGGGACAGAAGCTGGCGGAACTCTGCGGCACTGCTGCCGACAAGAAAACGCCTTATCCGATTTTCAGCGTTGGCGAAGTCATCGATAAGATGACCGTTGCCGGATCGCGCCTTTACAAATCAGGCAAGGCGAAGGGCGATGTGGCACTGCGAAAGAATTTGGATCGACAGACCACGGAATTGGCTCTCCCCGAACCGCGCGAGGAGGTTCTTTCGGATCGCGAACTTTATCGGCGTATCAGCCAGAGCGTCTTTGTCGTCTGCAGTTTGTACAAGCTGGATAGCAATGCCGAGTGGCAGACTTCGCTGGCAACGGCATTCGCCGTCACCAGTGATGGCGTGCTGACATCAAGCGGCCATGTCTTCGACAATGAAGATGAGGCAGATGCGATCGTGGTGATGGATGTGAACGGCAAGGTCTATCCCGTGCGTGAATTGCTGGCCATCAACAAGCAGGCGGACACCTGCCTGTTTCGGATCGACGCCAGCAACCTCGAACCGCTGCCCTATGCGGACGATGCGCCGCCCGGGACGCGCGTCTGGGTCATGGGACATCCGGGCGATAGCTTCTACTTCTTTTCGCACGGACTAATCTCCAACTACGACAAAGATCCCGACGGGATTATCTGGATGAATACGACGGCCGATTTCGGTCAGGGATCGAGCGGCGGCCCTGTCGTTGACGAACGCGGAAATGTGGTCGGACAGGTCAGCCGGACATTCACGCTTTACGCGGGTGGCCCGGCCACGCGTGGTCGTCCTAGGCGCGTGGCAGGAGAGCGAGTCGCGGAAAAGCGAGAAAAAGATCCGAACGAAAAACCGGGCCCCGATGAAGACGTGGCGGATCCGCAAATGGTCTTCAAGTCCTGCGTGCCGGTGAAGACGTTGCGATCCCTGGTGAAGCCCAAGAAAATCGAAGCGGTGAAGCATTTGGAGAAATGAACAGCCATCACTCGCAGGGCGATCCCGGCGCGGATGAGCGATCACTTCTCCAACTCAACCCTTCAAGATCTCGTTGACGACTCGACCGGACACGTCAGTCAGGCGGAAATCGCGACCGCTGTAGCGATAAGTCAGCTTCTCGTGATTCAGTCCGAGCGTGTGCAGAATCGTGGCGTGCAAATCGTTGACGCTGACACGATCAATCAGAGCCTTGTGTCCAATCTCATCGGTCTCGCCATACAGTGTGCCAGCTTTGACTCCACCACCAGCGAACCAGGTCGTGAACGCATGCGGGTTGTGATCGCGACCGGTGCCACCCTTCTGGACAAGCGGCAACCGTCCGAATTCGCCGCCCCAGATGACGAGCGTCTCGTCCAACATCCCTCGCTCGGCCAAGTCCGTGAGCAACGCTGCGATGGGTTGATCTGTTTCAGCCGCGAAGCCGGTATGATTGGCACCAATGTTCGCGTGACCATCCCAGCTTCGTTCGTTCTCCATTCCACCAGAATAGATCTGCACGAAGCGAACGCCACGTTCGACCATGCGGCGAGCAATCAGGCATTGCTTGGAGAAATGTGCACATTTGGGATTGTCGAGGCCATACAGTTTCTGAGTCGCTTCGGACTCTTTGTTCAAATCCAATGCTTCCGGGGCAGCCATTTGCATCCGATAGGCGAGTTCGAATGATTCGATCCGCGCCGCCAATTCAGACTCGGCTGGATGGTGCTCCAGATGATTGCGATTGAGTTTCGCAAGCAGATCCAACTGAGCACGCTGCTGGGGCTCGGTCATCTCCTTGGCGCGATTCAAGTTCTCGATCGGGTCACCTTGCGGTTTCAGGGCCGTCCCTTGATAGATACTGGGCAGGAAGCCAGCTCCCCAGTTTTGGGCGTGCCCCTTGGGGATGCCGCGTCCTAATGTGTCGTACATGACGACAAATGACGGCAGGTTCTGGCTCTCGCTTCCCAACCCATACGTCACCCATGCACCGACGCAGGGAAATCCTTGCCGTGCGGAACCCGTGTTGATGCGGAAGAGTGCTGGTGAGTGATTGTTGGAATCGGTCCAACAGGAATAAACGAATGCCATCTTGTCGACGTGCTTGGCCATCTGCGGAAAGATCTCGCTGACCCACGCCCCCGATTCGCCATGCTGCGCAAACTTGAAAGGCGACTTCATCATGGGCCCCGCCTGCCCTGCGAAGAAACCAGTGGCCTGATCGAACCCCGTCAACTCCTTCCCATCGCGTTTTTCCAGTTCGGGCTTGTAGTCCCATGTGTCAACCTGCGAAGGCCCACCATTCATAAACAGCCAGATCACCGATTTGGCGGTCCCCGGGAAATGCCCGGCGTGCGGTGCCAGTGGATTCAAGCTCGAAGAGGACGCCGCGGATAGCCGACCTTCTTGATTCAACAGGCCCGCCAATGCCAACGCACCGAATCCATTGCCGGCCTTTTGCAGGAACTGCCGACGAGAATCAAACGCGGGTGAAGGTGTTCCGAACGCAGAGAAGTTCATTGTGTTACTTTCTCGGGCAATTGCGACCTAAACTTCCGAAGCTCAGCAAAGGCTGACTCTCGTCGCGAGACTGAATTTGTTGATATTCAACGTGCAAGCAATCGGCAACGAATTCCGCTCACAGGGTGGGCTTCTCGAATGAATCGGAACGCGCGGCCAAACGTGGGCGAATACTGATAGCCCTCGGCATCTGGTTCAACCGCCTCATAAGCGTGCTGACCACGAATTAGAAGTTGGAATTCGATTTCTTCATCTCGGCCGTCGATCAGCCAGTATTCGGTGACGCCCGCAACGAAATAAGCGCGACGCAGTTCAATCGTATCTTTGCGAACGGAAGAATTGCTGACGATTTCTGCAACCATGTCGGGTGAACCATGAAGTTCGACATCACCCTCTTCACTGCCCTGCCACGCCCGATAAGTCACTTTGCCTGAACTTAGCGTTTCTATGGAGCAAAACATCATGTCGGGCTCACATCCGAGGCCTGCTTCTTCGTTGACGAGCAGAACTCCGTCACCAAACACAACTCCCAGATTGTGCGACTCGACCAGGGTATCCAGTGCTGTGGTCATTCGCGTTTTGATGTCATTGTGACCGGAGATTCTTTCTGGACTCATATCGATCTCCAGGCCTCCAGAAACGAATGTGAATCGGCCTCGTTCCGGGCGATTACCAGAATGCACCCAGTTTCGAAAAACGGCCAATGACCCAAATGAATCTGGCAGCGTCAGGTTCGTTCCCAACTCGGTAATGACAGTGGCCATGTTGGTCAGTCCGTGTAGATAAATTCATTCAGGCAGAACAGCACCTGGCAGAAATCAGCCAGAGCTTGATTCAAACCTGCGTTTGGATCAGTTCCAGAATAGGATGCAGACTGCTGGCGCAGGAAAGCAATCGCATCTGCTAACTCTTCAGTCGAGGGTTCGCGACTGACCGCAGTTAAGTAGCCAACTCGGACAGCCTCGTCCATCGATTTCGTGGCGATGGGTTGCAACTTGGCGGCAAACTGTCGCGATGCTTCGCGCGTTTGAGAATTGTTCATCAGCAACAAAGCCTGCGGTGCAATCGTTGTTTGAGGTCGATCTGCCACGGGCGTCGTTCCATCTGGGGCATCAAAGACGGTCATTGATGGCATCAATTGGCTGCGTTTGACGGTGAAGTACAGGCTGCGGCGACGATGCCCTTCGTCGAGCCTGCCGGGGCCGAAGAGTCGATCGTCCAGTTGATTGCTGACCGCCAAGACGGCGTCGCGGATCGCTTCCGCTTCCAGGCGTCGGCGAGGTCGATGCCAGAGCAATTTGTTTTCGCGATCGATCGAAGCTCGTTGCTCATCGACTTCGCAGGATTGCCGGTAAACCGCACTCGTGACGATCAAGCGATGAATTGATTTCAGATCCCAACGATGTTGAACCAACTCGCGGGCAAGATAATCCAGTAGTTCGGGATGAGTCGGCAGTTCTCCTCGTGTGCCAAAGTCAGAGGGTGTGGCGACAATGCCCTGACCAAGATGATGTTGCCA
Source organism: Schlesneria sp. (assembly GCA_036499265.1). Classification (GTDB taxonomy): domain Bacteria; phylum Planctomycetota; class Planctomycetia; order Planctomycetales; family Planctomycetaceae; genus Schlesneria. Next base: position 5,441 of record DASYEA010000393.1, read on the forward strand.
CAGCCGGTTGACGATAACGCGAGCCAACAGATTGCCCGCTCCCGCTTCCTGATCAATCAACCAATTCGTCAGAGATGTGCGTTGATACGAAGTTCGCCAGCCTGTTGGTGCCGGCGTCTGGAACAACTGTGGAGCGTCAGCACTACTCATCAACACCTGCAGAAACCCCTGTGAGGCGACCGCCTCTTTCTGGTTGGTTTCACCTCGGCGCAGAAAATGAGTTTCCTTTAGAAACTCCGCTTCTGCCTGCGTGTGCAGCGTCACGGGAGGTAAACCTTCGGTCGCAACCAATACCTTCTGCAGCGCAGGCTTTGGCGCCGCTGCCAAGTGAACTGTCCGTTGCTGATCGACCTGCTTCCAGCCGGCATCCCGCGGCTTGTACCAAGTGTAGACTTGTTGCTTCTCTTCGGCAGTCAGGTGTTCGAATGGCTTCATCAATAAGGCAAGAATTGCCTCGTCCCAAGCACCTCCCGTTGTCGCCGGGGCGTCGGCTTTGTGGGACAGCGACAACCTCGGTCGGCCAATAGAGTGATGCACGTTGTTGTTGAACTTCAGGCTGATCGTGACGACCGTTCCGTTCTCGAATCCGAAGGGCTCGGTCGCAGTGAATACCGCGGCGTGATCCTTGCCAAATTCCGGATCAACCGCCCAGGCCGACTGCAGGTTGTCATCGATCGCGGCCGCAACAGGCAGGCCGTTCTGTTCAAAGGTCGCCCGAGCATTCGTCAACTTGACTGGCTGCGCCGTAGCATCCGCGGCACTCTCTATCGGCCGGATCGTGACGGCAAAATCGGACAGTGCAAAGTTGCCATTCCCGGCACGTCCAGGCCCCGACTTCGTCAGCGAAGGATGAGCCAATGCCTCCAGGCGAATCGAGCGAATGTCCCGTAACTTGGTTTCGAAACTGATTGTCCACTGGTCGTTGTCGGGGCTGGTGCCGGTCGCCAACCAAGACGCATCGGGCTGAGCAACAAATGTCGCGCCACCGTTGGACTTGAACTTAATACCGGCTGGCAGCAGCCATGTCGGATTCTCGGCGATCGCATCGCGCTTTGCCTGCCATTCCACGAAACGTTGCGGCAGTTGACTGACCTCATAGTCACGAACAGTCTGTTCCAGCGGTGCGTGAGCGATTTCAAATTGATCACGAACCCGCTGGTAGCCTGCGGGATCAAAATCGAGTTCGACTTCACTGCGAATTGTCTTCGTGAATGATGAGAGCAGCCGGTAGTAGTCGGCTTGCGGTATCGCGTCGAACTTGTGGTCATGACATCGGGCACAGCCGATTGTCAGACCCAGCATCGACGTGCCAACCGTGTTCAACATGTCGTCCATTTCGTCGTAGCGGTGCTTTTCCACTTCGTTCTTGGTGATCTGAGTCGAATGCACCCCTGCGGCCAGAAAGCCGGTTGCCATCAACGCCAGGCGATCATTCGGCGCAAGCTCATCACCGGCAATCTGCCATCGCACGAACTGGTCGTACGGCATTCCCTGGTTTAGTGCCTGGACGACGAAGTCGCGGTAGTGGTAGGCCGATGGCCGGTCGTAGTCGTGTTCGAAACCATGACTCTCGGCAAATCGCGCAAGGTCCAGCCAGAACCGTCCCCAACGTTCGCCGTAGTGCGGGTTCGCCAGCAGATTCTCGACTAGTTGTTCATATGCATCTGGTCGCTGGTCGTTCTCGAACGCGGTGACTTCTGCCGCGGTCGGTGGCAACCCGATCAGATCGAAGTAAATCCGCCGAATCAAGGCGGCTCTTCCGACGGATGGATTGGGGACCAGCTTCGCTGCAGTCAATTTCTCCAGGATGAACTGATCAACCGGCGACTGAGACCATCCGGCGGGATTGTGGACTACCGGCGGAGTCACTCGCTGCAATGGGCGGTACGACCAGAATTGCCGAGCGTCGGGCTTAATCTTCCGATCCGTCCATTTGACGCTGTCAGTCTTGCGAGCCACCAGCGGCTCGTCATAGGGTGCCCCCATGTCGATCCAATTCACAATCGCTGCCACCTCGCCGTCCGAGAGGCGATCATCGTCCTTCGGCATGGCCGGTTCCTGCTGATGCTTGATCAATCGGGTCAGCAAGCTCTTATCACCGCGTCCGATGACCGCGGCGGGGCCTCGCTCGCCCCCTGTCAGCAGGCCCTCTTGAGTAGCCAGGTCGAGTTTCCCCTCGATCGAATCGCCTCCATGACAGGCGATGCATTTGTCCTTGAGCGTCTTGCGGACATTCGTACGGAAAACTTCCAGTCCTTTGGTTCGTTTGGCCGCGTGCTCCGCATCCGTTTCGGTTCCCGTCTGACCGTAGGAAAGTGACGTCACTCCGACAAGAAGCAGAAGACAGGCGAAGGAGCGGAGCATGGGCATCCGAGGTTATCTCATTTAGGGTGAAACTCGCCGAACAGATCAATGAGATTCTATTCGATCGGGCCACTGGTTCCAACGGTCATTCCCCAATGCGGAGAATCTTAGGCACTCGCAGCAGCAGGATTGCTGTTCATTGCGGTCGGCAGATCGATCGGCTGTAAATTTGGAACGACTTCACGAGCTAAGGCCACCATATGCGGATGGCAGGTGAAGAAGAGGATCTGCACCGACTTAGCCACCTCGGCAAGCGTCATCAAAGTTTGTCGAACACGGCCATCGTCGAAGTTGACCAGGACATCATCCATCACGATGGGCAATGGTTCGTTCTGGCCGCAGTAGTGCAATACGTACGCCAATCGGATTGCCAGATACAACTGTTCACGAGTACCGGAACTCAGTTGATCCGGCGTTCTCTCGACACCGTCGTAGCGTCGAACCAGAATCCCCTGATTGTTGCCAGTGGTTCGATCGAATTCGGTATAGCGTCCCGCGGTCATTTGATTCACCAGGCGCGAGACCGTGGCGATCATTTCGGGCTGGTTTTCGCGTTCGAATCGACGGACGGCCTCGCTCAACAAGTGCCGAGCGAAGACCAAAGGAACGTATCGATCAACTTCGGCGGCCAAATGCGATCGCTTGCGAGAGAGTTGATCCGTCAAAATGGCTGATTCGCCCGAACCATCCAGCCGGGCTAACTCGCTTTTTGTTACGGCGGCGGCACCGTCGGCATCGCGCTTCTGCTGTTCCGCCGCGTGCAAGCGATCAGCTAAGTCTCGGCGTTGACCATCGAGGATATCAGGTTCCTGTAGACTGAGCAGTCGCTCAAATTCTTCTCGCTCTTCGCCAGCCCGAATCAGATCGATTTCGTGTGTTCGCTGTTCCAGATCTGCATCCAGTTGGCAGATCTTTTCGGCACGAGCGACCACTTCAAAAAACTCGATCTCGGTCTCCGCGTGCGCCGCGGCGAATAACTCGGTTCGTTCTGTGACGAACTTGGCAATGCGGTCTTCGACCAACCGACACTGGTCGACCGCCTGGTCCCGTTCGCGGCAGAGTTGATCGAACTGCTTTTGGGCTTCTGCCGCTCGATCCAATTGATCCGAAAGCTTTTCGATGGCAAGTTCCGGCGGATCGCGTCGCAAATCAGGAGCAAGTGCGTCGCAGAGTGGTTGGACGCGGGCAGCGAACTCGTCGAGCCTGGCCTGCATCGCAGCTAGACGCTCTTCTTCCTGAGGCAGGCTATCCAACTTGACGCGCGTCCCCAACAGGCGTTCGATCACCGTACGAGTCAGTTCCGTATCGAAGTCAGCCGGAAATCGAAGTTGACTGAGCACCGATTGCCAGGCACCGTTCCAAGCTTCCTGCCGATCTGAAACGGCCTTGAGTTCGGCATCGCATTCATCCAGTTGCGGTTCCAGGCGGCTGATGTCGCGATGCAGTTCTTTACTGCGACTATGGTGCTCTTTGGCGTCATCGACAGATAATTGGAGCCGAACCAACAAGACAGCGATCTCGGAGTCGTCGCCGCACACTGCTCGCAGCCGCGATTCGAACGCGTTGACTTGCTTCTTCAGCAATTCCGTTTCGGCGAGCAGTTCATCTCGTTTGGAGATCGTCTCACACACCGCCTCATGATCCGTGACCCATGGTCGCATCGCTTCCGGTTCGAGCGGCTCAAACCCGCATAAGGCCCAAGCGGCAATCCAGCGTTGGTTCAACTCCGCTTCCTGGCGCTTCAACTCCGAAACTAGTTCGCGTCGCTGCTCGATACGAGCCGTGAGCAGATCAAATTGGCGTCCGAGTTCTTCGCGTCGAGCTACGGCATCGGCATTCGCATAGATTCGGTCGGCGATCGTATCGGCGTCTCGAACAGCTTGTTCGAAGGCATCGCTCTGCGACTTTGGATCTGTCCCGAACCAGGCCGTCTCGTGGTCATCGATCAGGCGTCGACGAATCTTGGTCCAGGTCCCGTCACGTCGCTGACGTGCGGCATCGCGATCGCTGAGGCTGGGAACGACACCGCGCGAGGCAACTTCATCCAGCTTGTCCTGAATTTCGCTTCGTTCGGCCTCATCTTGCTGCAGAGAATCTGTCGTTGTCCGAAGCTGTTCGCGCAGGTCGGCAAAGTCCGCTTCGAACTGTTTGATCGTGGCAATTCGCGGGACCGGCAGGTCGCGAATGCTGGTCGCGTCGGCCACGCTCGGATTCAGCTTTTTCAGTTGTGTGGCCAGCAGTCGCTCAATCTTGGCGAATCCGATGGCTTGTTTTTCGAGAACCTTCACGTCGCTGCTGTAAGCTGATCCATCGGACAGTACTGCAATCAACGCAGAGACATCCCGCGACTCGCCGAGGGCCTTCAGGTCGGCGCGGTCTTGTCGCAGTTGCGCACCCAATTGTTCTCGCTTTGCGCGTAGCTCTGCTTGAGTGGTTTGGCGAAGACGGTCCTCTTCGATCAATCGATCAATCTCGGCCCGTGTGGCGACGTCGACTGCAAACCCCCGCAAATCTTCGTGGCTCCAGCCTGGTCGCAATTCGCTTAACTCGCGATCGATCTGCTGTCCAGAAGCGGCGTGTTCTGCCTTCAGTTTCGGCAAATCGGCCTTGGCCTCTAGAAACGACTGCTTCATCTCCAGGCACGCACGAATTTCGGCGCGGTACGACACCGCACTCGGATCAAGCTTCAATGCTTGCTGGTCGCGATTCAGCGTGGCCGTGGAGCCTGCCAATCTCGCCGTTTCATCTTCTGCCGCCTGGATCTTCTCCGACAACGAGGCATATCGCGCACGAGCATCGGCGGGCAGCGACTTTGGCACGGAGAGGGGGGCTCGATCGCTGCGGCATTGTTGAAGTTCGGCCCATTTCTGATGTGCTCGACACAGTTTCTCCAGGCGAGCATGTTCGCGACGCAGTTGGTCGACACTCTGTTGCAGGGCTGCGGCTCGTTCGTCGGCCTCGGCAACAACGCGGCGGCAGTTTAGATAGTCTTCGGACCGCAGGCTTTTGGTTTTGATCTGTGGCGGCAATTCTTTTAATTCACTGAGCAGTTGATTAATCGATGGCTTACGAGCGATCGGGCTGAACAATTCTCCCGCCTGGCGTTCCAATTCCTGCAGGATGCGTTCGGGGCTGGCGGCACTTCCCAATCCACCACCAAACAACGCAGACTGCAGACTTTCGTGCTTCAGGCTCTCCTCCCCCTGGCTCAACTGATCCAAGCCGAACGCGAAAATTGATTCAAACAAGCTGCGGTTGGCGTTACCGATCAAACGCTGAAAGCCGACTTCATCTAGTCCCGACTCCTGACCATCAATCTTCACGCTGACTTTGTTCTTCGTTCCTTTACGGCGGCGTAGTTGGACTGTGCGTCCATCTCCCAGAATCAGAGTTCCGACCCCGGCAATTTCGGTCCCTGCTTTGAAGTCGTAAGGGGTTCGCGCTGGAAAGTCGAACAGCCACCCACGCAGAAACTGCAATAGGGTCGTCTTACCCGCTTCATTGGGTCCATAGATGACCTGCAGG
>DASYEA010000394.1:0-2993 GCA_036499265.1 Schlesneria sp.
CATCGCGGACGATGTTTCCGACAGGGGGCAGAAACGTCGCCTGTAAGGCCAGCAGTGCCGCCAAGCCGATAATGGCGCCCAGGATTCGCGAACGTGGCTTCGCGCGAGGCAGCAACCAGAAGATGGCCAGCCATCCCAAGCAGACAGGGATCAGTAGTGCCCCGTTTTTCATTGTCAAAGTTCCAGTTCACATCAAGCAGGCTGGTGCCTGCGGAAGGCCCATGAACGGGCCGAAGTCTAACGTCGTTGGTCTCAAAAATCACGAATCGCGCTCATCAGACTGCTGAACTTCGCGATTACTTAATCACTCCCGGTGAGGCCGCCTTCGCCGAACGGTCATCACCAACAACCGTCGTCGCAGGGCCCAATGTCGGCAATTGTTGAAAGTCGCTTGCCGGACCAAGCCGACCCTTGTGAGTCCGGATTGGATCCAAGCCCGAATCTTTGGTTTGATCGAACACGCTGAGCAGTTTCTCTTTGTCGAACAGCATCTCCTGGCGGCTCATGCCGGTCAGGTCGTAGATGTGAGTCAACTCGATGGCGTCGACCGGGCAGGCTTCTTCGCACATGCCGCAGTAAATGCATTTCAACTCGTCGATCACGAATGAATTCGGCAGCTTGTCACGGTCTGCCCATTTCGGGTCGTCTTTCGGGGCTTCTTGAGCGACGATGTCAATACAACGTGCTGGACAAGCCGTTGCACACATCATGCAAGCCACGCATTTAACGCGGCCCGCGTCGTCGCGATTCAGACGATGAACACCGCGATAGTGACGCGGCAAATCGGCCGCTTCTTCAGGATACATCTGTGTCACAGGCTTGAAGTGAGTGACGTGATGCCCGGTCGCGCGCAATCCATCGACGACTGCTGGAAGGAAGGTTGCTTCCCAGAAGTTCATCGGCGGCTCTTCGACCCACTCGACGTCTTTTGAATTGATTGGCATTGCCTATTCCTAACAATCAACGATTCGGTGTTGATTTCTATTTTCAGTGAGCATGAGCGTGGTGGCTGTGCCCATGGTCTTCGACAGTGAGTTTCGCTTTAGTTGCAAACGGTCTCGATGACTGAGTGGCCATCAAACCGGCAGCTACGAAAGCAGCGATCGAAAGCGGGAACAACCACAGTGTGTGCAGATCAAATTGCTTCACGATCATGACAAGCAGGACGTTGACGGTGGCCAGTGGAATCAAACCCTTCCACGCCAGGCCCATCAGCTGGTCAAAGCGGAATCGAGGAATTGTCCAGCGAAGCATCTGGATCACGATGATGACGGTAAAGACCTTTGACAGCAGGACAGCAACTTTGACCGCAGTAGCACCGGTATAGTTGCTGGTCGCTTCGGCGATAAACGGAAAGTGCCAGCCACCGAAGAACAGAATGCTGGTGAGGAAGCTGATTGTGATCACGTGCGTGTATTCAGCGAGGAAGAACAGACCCCACTTCATGGCGCTGTACTCGGTATGCCAGCCACCGATCAGTTCCTGTTCGCACTCGGCCAAGTCGAACGGCAATCGTTGTGCTTCGGCCATGGCGGCGATGAAGAAGATCACACAGGCCAGCGGCTGATACCAGATGTTCCAACCGATGAATCCCTGATCGACTTGATTGACCATGATCTTTTCGATGCTCATCGAACTGTTCAGCATTGCCAGTCCAGCGACCGACATCCCCAGAGGGATTTCGTAGCTGACCACTTGAGCACTGGCTCGCAGGCAACCCAAGGCACTGTACTTATTGTTCGAGGCCCAACCGCCGAGAATGATCCCGTAGACCGCCAAGCTGCCAATCGCGAAGATGAACACAATCCCCAGATCCACACCAGGTGCGATGATGAACGGGAACTGACCGTCGCCAGGAGTGAGGTTGCTCGGAACAGGCCCAAAGGGGACAACGGCGAAGGCCAGAAACGTTGTGAAAACCGAGATACCGGGTGCCAGCACGAACAGGACTTTGTTGACGTGACCGGGGATCACGTCTTCTTTCAGAAGAAGTTTCCCCATGTCTGCTAGTGGTTGCAACAGTCCCCACGGACCGACGCGGTTAGGGCCGTGCCGATCCTGCATCCACGCCGATAGCTTTCGCTCCAGCAGGATCAGGTACGAGCAGACGCCCAAATTCACATTCAGCACGATCACGATCGCCAGGATCGGCACCACGTAGGGGCGGGCGGGCTCGGGGAATAGATTGATCAGCTTGTCCAGCATGGTTTCTCAGCTCTCTTGTGCTACGCCTCACGCGGCCTGCGTAAGGCGAATCTGCAATCGTCGCAGTTCACAAACCAGTCTTGTTACGCAGGTTGAAGTTCGGACTTCGATGCTGCGGTTTCTAACGGGACACCCAATTCTCCCAAGTCGCCAACCGATAGTGCGGCGAGTGCCGGCACAGCCTTCGCAATTTCTTTTCGCAATGCCGGGGCCTGGAACATTCCAGACTTCTCGGACAATTCCATCAGGATTCGACCATCAGGACGAGCTTCACCGGGGCCACGCAGTCCGCGATGGATCGCTTGTGCCAGCCCCTTGTAGTTGATGAACGTCCCGTCCTTCTCGGCCCAGGCACCGCCGGGCAGAACAAATTGAGCTTTCGCACTGGCTGCGGAGGCCAACAGATCCTGCACGACCAACAATTTCAGCTTGTCGAGCTTCATCACATCGGCGTCGGCAATCCAGCCCTCTGGATCACCACCTAGAACGTACAGGGCTTCGATCTCACCTTTTGAGACTTGACTCAGCACCGAGGAGAATTCGATCACCGACCCTTGGATCTGCTTCAGCACCGCTTCAACACCGCGGCGATTCGGGCATTTTTCCGCATGGATCGTGAACTTGGTCGGCGTGACCGGTTTGCCGTGAACGTCTTTCGGATAGAGGTCGTCTTCTCCAACGGTGCGAATCGGACCCATTGCCAACTTGGCGGTGGGAGACAACTTTCGAGCGTAGGTCGCCAGTAAGTAGGCCTCTTCAACCGTGGCCCATGGCGAGATCACCGCAGC
>DASYEA010000395.1:0-10281 GCA_036499265.1 Schlesneria sp.
GGCCCGAGGTACTGGAAGTAATGGCATTCCAGGCGGCCGTTGTAGAGCTTTCGGCGACGGTCGGCTTTCTTGCGGTAGAAGCGTTCGAAGCCAGGGTGGGAAGTCAGGACGTAGATCGACCATGTCGTGAGTGGTTCGAAGGCGTCGGCCATGTCGTCGTAGATTGCTCCGGCGGATTCGTCGTCTTCCAGGCGGACTCCGTAGGGTGGGTTCGTGACGACGCAGCCGTATTCTCGGATCGTCTTCAGTTCCAGGACATCCATCTGCTTGAATTCGATGTCGGAACCGACACCGGCTTCGTTAGCGTTCTTCTCGGCGATTTTCAGGACTCGCCCATCGACATCGCTGGCCTGAAGTGCAAACCGGGGCCTGGCTATCGCTCGGTCCCGTACTTCATCGCGGGCCTGCTTCCAATGTTCGCGCGTGATCTGCGGCCACTGCTCACATTGGAATCCGCGGTTGGCGCCAGGGGCCTTATCGCGAGCGATCATAGCGGCTTCAATCGGAATCGTGCCGGAGCCACAGAACGGATCGAGGAAGGGGCGATTGAGATTCCAGAAACTGAGTAGGACCAGTGCGGCGGCGGTGGTTTCTCGCAACGGGGCGGCACCCGCTTCCGGGCGATAACCGCGCTTGTGCAGACCGGCCCCTGATGTGTCGATGCTGACTGTCACCCAGTCTTTGAGGATCGCGATTTCAACCGGGAACTCAGGGCCATCTTCATTGAACCAATGTCGCTGATACGACAACTTCAGGCTCTCGACGATCGCTTTCTTGCTGACGCTTTGAATGCTGGGCTCGTTGTGAAGCTGTGAGCGGACAGCTTTACCGCTGACGGGAAAGGCAGAATCGATGGACAGCCACTGATCCCAAGGTAATGCCGTGATCTGCTGGAATAATGCATCGAAGTCAGCAGCATGGAATCCGCCGATTTTGATCAAGAGGCGGTCGGCAGATCGAAGCCACAGATTGCAGCGGCAGATCGCGAGTTCGTCGCCAATAAAGGTGACTCGACCATCCTCGACGCGTTGCTCATGGTAACCCAAATCAGCCAGCTCGCGGGCGACGATGGACTCGATTCCAAAGGCGGCGGTGGCAATCAGCTCAATTCGACTCATGAGAACTCTGTCAGTGAAAAAGCTCGAGCAGCGGCAATCGCGAGGGCCGCTTTCAGCGAGGATCGGTCGGATCAGTTGTGGGAGAACAAATATCGGCCGCGATGGACCGGAGGTGCAGGATACCGAGATCGGGGACTGACCGCCAATGTTCATCCCGAGAACGAAGCAGCCCGGCTGCAATTTGCAGTCGGGCTGCTTTTACTTCTCGGATAATAGGCCTACCCGTCATTGTCCGCCAATGTGGGAAGACCCAATCTCTTGGCGAGATTGGCTACAAGATTTTGTCTTACAGACCCTTGGAGATAATCAGCTTGAGCAGATCACCCACGCGGTTGCTGTAACCCCATTCATTGTCGTACCAGCTGATCAGCTTGAAGAACTTGCTGTTCAGTTCGATACCGCTGCCTTTGTCGAAGATCGACGAGGACTTGCTGTGGATGAAGTCGCTGCTGACGACTTCGTCTTCGGTGTATTCGAGGATCCCCTTCAGGTACGTTTCGCTGGCCTTCTTCATGGCGGCGGCGATTTCGGCGTAGCTGGTTTCCTTGGTGGTCTTGACGGTCAGGTCGACGACCGAGACGGTCGGAACGGGAACGCGGAGAGCCATCCCGGTCAGCTTGCCCTTCACTTCAGGGCAGACCAGGGCAACAGCCTTCGCAGCGCCGGTGGCACTGGGGATGATGTTCTGAGCGGCAGCACGGCCACCCTTCCAATCCTTCTTGCTGGGGCCGTCGACCGTCTTCTGGGTCGCGGTGTAAGCATGAATGGTGGTCATCAGCCCTTCGTCGATGCCGAATTCCTTGAGCAGGACGTGGACGACTGGAGCCAGGCAGTTCGTGGTGCACGAAGCGTTGGAGATGATGTTGTGCTTGGCGGCATCGTACTTGTCGCAGTTGACGCCCATCACGATGGTGATGTCTTCACCCTTGGCCGGAGCCGAGATGATGACCTTCTTCGCGCCGGCGGTGATGTGACCTTTGGCCTTTTCGGCTTCGGTGAACAGGCCGGTGGATTCGATGACGACGTCGACGCCGAATTGCTTCCAGGGAAGTTCGGCTGGCGACTTGGCGCTGACAACGTGAATGTCGTGACCGTTAACGATCAGAACATCATCTTCAGCCTTGTCTGGGCTGGACTTCTTCGATCCGACTTCGCCGGTGAACCGGCCCTGAGTCGTGTCATACTTCAACAGGTAGGCGAGGTTGTCAGCCGGAACAATATCGCCAACGGCGACGACTTGTACGTCTTTACCGATCAGACCTTGCTCAACCATGGCCCGGAAAACCAGGCGCCCAATTCGACCGAACCCGTTAATCGCGACCTTCACCGTCACTGTACTTCTCCTGAATTTGGTGCCCGTAATCGGACTGGAACATTTTTTCCAGAATATGGTTACGGAAAAACTTCCGTGAACTGCTGGGCGAGAGCGACTTGCCTGCCGGTCACCTCGGCGACGATTGGCACGCGATCTTTTTCATAAGTCGCGCCAAGTACGAAACTTAACCGAAGGCGCGAAGATTATAGTCACTCGGGGATATCCGAACAAGGACTACTATCGGCTCGAAGCTGTGGAGTTCCGCAGCACTCTCGGTGGGGTAAAGGATACGGCGTGCGAACGGATATTCGGCTCTGTTGGCAGGAAATTGCCCGACTCCGTGAATCAAAGGGCCGCTGCCGGACGATTCTAAATGGGAGAATGGCGAATCTCGGGTGTCTGAAAATTCGTTCAGTCTGATCGCCGAAAGATAACAAATCATGTCCCGCGACGACTTACTTTCGATCCTTGAACTCGGCTGGCAATCGTCGCGCGAAGCGTGGCAGTTGCTCGCGCCGAACGATGATGGCGAATTTACGACGAATGGGGCGAGCCAGACGGGTCGCGCGATGGATCAACTCGCCTACGATCTGCGCCGGATCGGCTATGCCAAGCCTGCTCGCCTGGCATTTTCGGCCGCTTTCGTCTTGAACAGCCTGGCCAGCGGGACGATCACGTTTGAACCAGAGATCGCCGAAAAGACGTCGCAGATCGTCACGGTGTTAGCCGAGATGTTGCTCGAACTTGAGGCTGCAAAAGAGATTACAATTCCCGATCCAGTTGAAATTGTCGAAGAGCTGAAGTCGAACTGGGGGCTTGAATTTGACGCTGACCAACCAGAGTCGACGCCAATGGCATCTCAAGCACCAGAACTCGAAGTGGTCACGCCTGCTCCGGATGACGAGTTGGCAGCCATCAGCCGGGAACTCGTTCAAGCGAGCGGATCGTTGCTGGATCGGGTGATTCGAGAGTGCGTTTTTCCTCACACGGCGGCACTTGGACGGATTCACCATCTGGCAACATTGGTTCGCGACCATGTCATCACGACTCCGCAATTTGACCAGGTCGCCGAGATTTCTGGCTATTCGGAAGAATTGCTCTCCGAACTGCCGATCCCCGGCATGAGTATTCCTCAAGAGGATCTGGCGTTGAAGTTCGTCGAAAACTGCGATCAACCGCAAACTAAAGAAGTGCGCAAGGCAGACCTGCGACCTGGAGTGTTGATCCTCGATCGATCACCATTCATTCGAATGCTGCTGACAACGGCGATTGAATCCGCTGGCTATGTCGCGAAGGCAACAGCCGATTGCCTTGAAGCTTTGGAGAGTGAACAATTACGACCGTGGAATGTCGTAATTTGTGGGATCGACAAGCTCTCGGATTCGAGTCGTGAAGCCCTCTCCAGCCGAGTTGCTTCCTGGGGGGCGAGTGTCGTCCTGTTTGATGAAATTCAGGGCGAACAGATCGCCGGCGAGCAGCACCAATTGAAGCGAAGCGATCTCGAAGGGTTGCTGAGCCTGATCAAAGCGAAGCTCGGGCCCATCAATCGTCCCATGCAGATGAGTGCCTAGAGCGTGATCAGTCGGATTTCAGCGTTCGCAGCCATGCCGAAAACTGTGAGTCGATCTTGCTCAGATCATCGGTTCCCATCAGCTGTGTCAGAGACGTGATGCCGTCGTGATCCGTTTTCGAGTTCGACCGGCATTTTCGGTAGAAAGGCTCGAGCAAATTGCGTTGCTGAAGGTACAGACACAAGTATCGTGCCTGAGCGTAATCGACTGCGGCGTCGGCTTTTGCGAATCGGCCTCCAGCAAGATCGACGATCGATTGGAGGGTTCCTCGCTGGATGGCTGTTTTCAGGGATGCGGCTCGCCAATTCTGTAGTCCAATCAACCGAATTCCGTCGGCCGAGAACTCGCATTCTTCATGGAGGGATGCCAAGCCTTCGTCGATCCATTCGGGGAGATCAGGAAAATCGACGTGAGCGAGGGCGTGTGTCAGTTCGTGAGCCAGTGTTCCTTCGCCGGTGGCGACGTTCACGATGACGCGATGTTCGGATCGTGAATAGATCCCGGCGTAGTCGCTGCGTTCGCGTTCTCCCAGCGATCGGTTGCACTCCCGATAGGTCTGGTCTGAGCTACAGAGGATGATGGTCACCGGCCAGGTCGGATGAGCGTCAAAGTATTGGATCGACAATGCCAGCGAAGTCGGGGCGATGGTCTCTTGGTGATAACGCGCCAATTGTTCGGTCGAGCAATCGCCAGCCAGCACGAAGGGCTCTTTGACGAGGACATGCCAGGCGGTAGGCAACTGCTGCTGAAGATTTTCTGCGGTCCTTCGGCAGTCCACATTCAACGCCCCTGCAGAGTGACCTAGATTGATGGCCGGTAGCAGAGGCGTTGAGTGGGTGCCCGACGGTGGAGCTGCGATCGCATAGCACATTGCAATCAGTGCTAACGGCCCAGTCGTCAGAAATTGCCCACGCAGTAAAGTCACGTTAAATCGACTCGTCCAACACGAAAATGATGCCAATCGAAATGCAGGAAAGTCCGGGTAACTCTACACCAGATTCTGGTAGCGAACTGCAGTGGAACTTGCCGACGAGCAAGGAATTGGCACCATTGTGGGGTCGCGCGCCAACTGATACCATCCGATTGTTTTTTCCGGCACAATCGTCATCGTTGTGCCCCAGATCGCATCGACGTTCTTACTGGACATTCAGACTGTCTTGGAACAGGTCAGGTAGCAAGGATGGAATCGACGCTGTATCGCCACTTGGGCGCGCATTTAGACACCCAGGACGGCGTTTCAGGAGTCCGTTTTCATGTCTGGGCTCCCAACGCTTCAGAGGTGTCCGTTCTTTGTGATTTGAACTCCTGGATGCACGGTCGCCATTCGCTGAACTCAAGTGACAGCGGTATCTGGTGGGGGTTTGTCCCGGGTATGAAGCATGGTGATCCCTACAAGTTTGCCTTGCGAACTCGCGATGGCCACTTGCTGCAGAAATCTGATCCGTACGCCTTCGCCGCCGAAGTGCCACCCAAGAGTGCATCCGTCGTTTACGACCTGACTGGCCACAAGTGGAATGACAATGACTGGATTACCCACCGAGAAACAGCGAACTGGTATGAAGAGCCGGTCTCTGTTTATGAGTTGCATCTAGGGTCCTGGAAGCGACCTACTGATGGCAGAAAGTTCTACAACTACAAAGAGATCGCCCCCAAGCTCATCGAGTACGTCAAAGAACTGGGTTACACCCACATTGAATTGATGCCGATTAACGAGTTTCCATTTGACGGCTCGTGGGGCTATCAGGCAACTGGCTACTTTGCAGTCACCAGCCGTCATGGGACGCCGCACGACTTCATGGAGTTCGTCGATCAAATCCACCAGGCTGGCATCGGAATCATCGTCGACTGGGTTCCCGCCCACTTCCCAACCGATGGGCATTCGCTGGGGTCATTCGACGGAACGTGCTGTTACGAACACTCCGATCCGCGGAAGGGTTTCCATCCCGACTGGGGGACGCTGATCTTCAATTATGGTCGCAGCGAAGTCCGCGACTTCCTGGTGTCGAGTGCCCGCTTCTGGCTGGAGGTCTATCACATTGATGGACTGCGCGTCGATGCCGTCGCGTCGATGCTGTACCTCGACTACTCGCGTAAGAATGGCGAGTGGGTACCGAACATGTTCGGTGGCCGCGAGAACTTGGAAGCGATTCAGTTTCTGAAGGACATGAACGTCGTCCTGCATCAGGAGTTTCCTGGTGTGATGACGATCGCGGAAGAATCGACGGCGTGGGGCGGTGTTTCCCGGCCGGTCTACACCGGTGGTCTCGGCTTCGGCATGAAGTGGGACATGGGTTGGATGAACGACACGCTGCGTTACTTGCGGCGTGATCCCGTTCATCGCCAGCATCACCAGAACGAGTTGTCGTTCCGGATGGTGTACGCTTTCACCGAAAACTTTATGCTGCCGTTGTCGCATGACGAGGTCGTGCATGGAAAGCATTCGCTGCTGTCGCAGATGCCGGGCGATATCTGGCAAAAATTCGCGAACCTGCGATTGCTCTACGGCTATCAGTACACGCAGCCAGGCAAGAAGTTGCTGTTCATGGGTGGAGAGATCGCCCAGTGGACAGAATGGAATCATGACACTGGGCTGGATTGGGCCTTGGTCGGCTTGCCGATGCATGATGGCATTCGTCGGCTAGTGAGTGATCTCAACAAAGTCTATCGAGCAGAACCGGCGCTACATGAAAGTGACATGGTTGCCGAGGGTTTCCGGTGGATCTCGTGCGATGACTCAACGAATAGTGTGTATGCGTACATTCGCCAGGGAAATGCGAAGTCAGACTTCCTGGTGATCGTTGTTAATTTCACGCCATTGCCTCGGCATGACTACAAGATCGGGGTGCCAACCGCCGGGTTCTATTCGGAACTCCTTAATACCGATGCCGGCTATTATGGTGGTTCCAGCGTGGGGAATGCCGGCGGGGTTTATAGCCTGCCAGGAGTGAGTCACGGGCAACCACAGCACATTTCACTAACGCTGCCACCACTGGGGATGTTGATCCTGAAGCCGGTAACGGCGGCTGCACCCGCCACGCCAGCAGTTCTCGTCTAGCCGTTCAATCTGAGCCATGCCCGATTCGCAGATTCGAGTCTGCGGATCGGGCAGTCGAGACGAAGCAGGTTCAAGTTTTCGTGTCATTTCGGTCGCTGTTGATGTATGCTGGGCCAGTTCATCTCAAGATTGGTGGCTTCGGTCGAGCAACCCATTGTTGAGATCTCAGCTTAGGCATGGAGGGGAATAGCCAGTGCTGCCTCATCAACATCGAGCGGGATTAGGTCGCCGCGAAGTCCTGCAGGCCGGATTTTCTGGTTTGCTTGGCTTGGGTCTACCCGCCGTTCTCGGACGACGTGTTCAGGCCGCGCCAACGACATCGGGGCGTTCGCCCAAGTCGCTGGTGATCGTATTTTTAACGGGTGCTGCGAGCCACCACGATACCTTCGACATGAAGCTGGATGCGCCGGCAGAGATTCGGGGCGAGTTCCAGCCGATCGCGACTTCCATCCCGGGCTATTCGATCTGCGAGCATCTGCCGCAACTGGCTGCCCGGGCGCACAAGTATTCCGTCATCAGGACGTTGTCACACGAAGACAACAACCACTTGATGTCGACGCATCATGTGTTGACGGGTGAAAAGCAGCCTGGTGGGTTCTTCGATAAGGTCGCCTCGCGCGACGACTGGCCCTGCTATTCCAGTGCGTTAGCCTACCTTCGCAAACGAGACGATGGGCTGCCGAGCGGCGTGAATTTGCCGACGTTTCTACGCGAAGGTCCTTTGACCTGGCCGGGGCAACATGCAGGTTTCCTGGGACCGAACTATGATCCCTGGCAAATCACTGGCGATCCGAACAAGCCCGACTTTCGCGTCGACGCATTGACGCTGGCATCAGGTATGGACGTGGTCCACATGGGACGGCGGCAGGCCCTGCTGGAAGAAGTGAATCGCAAGCAGTCGCAATTCGAGGAAGTGGCTCAGTCGCGGCGGTTGCAGAAGGACCAGCAGTTGGCTTTCAACATGCTGACGTCCAGCAGACTCTCTATCAAGCGTTCGAACTGCATCGTGAACCAGACGGGGTGCGAGACCGATATGGTCGCACGACGGACGGTCAGTCGTTACTGACGGCTCGGCGGTTGATCGAGGCTGGCGTGCCAATCGTGCAGGTCAATATTGGTCGCGTCCAGAATTGGGACAACCACGGGGACATCTTCAACACGCTCAAGAAAAGGTTGCTGCCACCACTCGATCAAGGGGTATCCGCACTGCTCGATGACTTCGATTCGCGCGGACTGCTCGAAAACACGATGGTCATGATGCTCGGCGAGTTCGGTCGAACACCGAAAATCAACAAAGAGCGAGGCCGCGATCACTGGGGCCCGTGTTTCTTCGGCCTATTTGCCGGTGCCGGAGTTCAGCCGGGTCAGGTCATTGGTCGCTCTGACGTAACAGGAGCCTATCCTGCCACGCGAGCATTTTCACCGAATGACGTCGCGGCGACCGTGTACCACGTCCTCGGCATCCCGCCCGAAGTGATCGTCTCCGATCGTCTGGGCCGTCCGGTCTTGTTGAACAAGGGCAACGTGATTGAATCGCTGTTCAACGGCACGAGTGTCTGAAGGCGATTCGTTGCGTGAACAGGCGAGGTTATGGACGGCAATCGCACTGGTTGTCCGAAGCGGCCAACCAGTGGCACGCCCGCGTAAATTCAAGCGTGAAACGACGATCGTGTCTATCGCTTGGTTCCTGTTAAGACACCGCAATGGATCAGCGTTGGCACGATCTCGGACGGGGTCAATCCAGCGCTGGTCAGCCACTGTCGATATTCCGCTGCGCTGTACGCGCGGCCTTCCGTCAATGAGAACAACGCGGCTGAGTATAAGGCCACCGGCAGCGGACCATCCAGCGCATCATTCAAGAAGACATCGTGGATCAGCAGTCGTCCGCTTGAGGGAAGTGACGCCGCACACTTCGTGACGAGTTGCTGGCATTCAGGCCCGTCCCAATCGTGAAGGATGTTCGACAGCAGAATCGTATCGGCTGTGGGGAGTGGATCGCGGAACATGTCGCCAGGATGACATTCCAATCGATCAGCGACATCAAATTGAACGGCAAACTCGTGGGCGACCTTCAGCACTTCCGGACGGTCAAACACGATCGCTTTGAGTTTCGGATGCCGTCTCAGGCATGCGATCGCATAGATGCCGGTGCCGCCGCCGACATCCAGCAATGTCTCCTCGCCAAAGGGAACTCGTTCTGCCAGGACAGGTGCCACATTTTTGGCTCGGCCAGCCAAGGCGAGCGTCAACCGTCTCGCTGACTGCTCGGCCTCCATCGCCGAGTCGAGCCCTTCACGGTAAATGAACGCGGCCCCCGCGTCAGATTTCGTCGCGTTCGCCAGATGATTGGTTCGCAGGCGATCGGCCATGGCCACAACGCCGGGACTGTCGGCGGCCAAACCGACGTAGTCACCGACATAAAAGGCACCGCCGGGAACAAGATGTTCGCGAGCCATTTCTGTCAGGCCATATTGGTTCTGATCATCGACCTCTAACAACCTCATCGCGCGCAGGGCTGTCGTCAGCACCACAAAGGATCGCGGAGCCAGTTTCAATTCGGAGCACAGATGTTCCTCACTCAGTGGTCTTTCATTGAGGAGGCGGAACAGGTTCAAGTGGGCAATCGCGACCGTGAGCAATTCCGTCCCGTAGCTTCCTCGGAAGTGTTCGAAAATGGGCGTTGGATCGTTGGCCGGACCAGACAATGCGGTCATCAGTTCGACTTTCAAAGTAGCAGATCCAATGCCAAATACGGGTTGGAAGGGACCACCAATGGTCAGTGCTCGCTGAAATCCAGCGCATCGTCGTCGGAAGCAGCAGGAGCCCGCATTGGCACGATCATGTCCGCTCGCCACAGATGGGAAAGCTGCTGGACGATTCCGATGAACTTGTCGAAATCAAGCGGTTTGGTGAGGAACGCTTCGACAGGAAGTTCGCAGGTCGCCTCTTCGTCGCCGGTCATGACGACGACTGGCAGGTGCTGCAGTTCGTCTTCGGCTCGAATTCGAGCGAGCAGTTCCATACCTTCAATGCCAGGCAACTTCAAATCGAGCAGGAGCAAGTCTGGGCGAGGGGCGTTGGCATACGTCCCTGCGCGCTGCAGAAATTTCCACGCCTCGGCTCCGTCGGTGAGCCAGGTCAGGCGATGCTGGACCTGCCCTTTCCGCAGAGCGTTGATAGCCAGGCGGGCGAACGTCAGGCTGTCCTCAACGAGCAGGATTT
>DASYEA010000396.1:0-4949 GCA_036499265.1 Schlesneria sp.
CAGCCGAAGAAACTTGTTCGAGGCCAGATCGGCCAAATTCGTCGGCGACCTTGCGACAGAACGGCGTCAAGAGCTCAGCGCGCGGGTCGCTCGTCCGGTAAACGCGGTGCCAAAAGCCCGGGATTCGCTCGTATTGTTCCAGCACGGCGCGAACGATCGTACCCGCTGCTTCGGGGCGACCGACAGCTTCCAGAATATCGATGATTTGACGTCCGGGACCGCCATGCCAGACCCCCTTGATGGCGCACATTCCGCCAATGACAGCCGAATAAAAATCAGCGCGGGTGGAGGCAATGACGCGAACGGCGCACGTCGACGGGGCAAATTCGTGTTCGGCAGTCAGGATGAGCAGTGCGTCGAGCGCCCGCTCGGCAATTGCGGTCGGCTCGCGTCCTGTCAGCATCCACAGCAGGTTTCCGGCGTAACTGAGATCATCTCTTGATTCGACGACTTCTTTGCCACGAGTGTGGCGAAAGCGAGTCGCCAGCAGAACTGGCAACTGGGCCATTAGCCGTTGGATGATTTCCCAGGCCGCTGCCGGGCTGGCGTCGTCGTCAAGATTCTCTGACAACGAGATCAGGCTGACCGCCGTGCGCAGGACATCAATTGCGGACGCATTCAGGGGGATCTGCTCGATCCATGACAACAAATCCGGTTCAGTGATCGATGCTTCCGTCAAAACCGCCTGAAGATCGGCTAATTGTTCTTGTGAAGGCAATTCGCC
Organism: Schlesneria sp.; assembly: GCA_036499265.1. Taxonomy (GTDB): domain Bacteria; phylum Planctomycetota; class Planctomycetia; order Planctomycetales; family Planctomycetaceae; genus Schlesneria. The sequence continues at coordinate 725 of DASYEA010000396.1, forward strand.
GCGAATGACAAGGAACGCAACTTCGAGGAAGTTTGATTGCTCGACAAGTTCCTCGATAGCGTATCCGCGGTAGCGCAGTCCGTGGTCGATCGCCGCAATTGCCGTCGCAGGGACGGGGAGTCCACGGTCATTGGCCAGTGGAGGCGAAGGATCTGTCATACTGGAAGAAACCACGGCAAAGGAGGCTAGTGAGACGAATTTAGACCCGCATTGTAGCGGGACAGTCCATGAGGGGGGATGGTGGAAACGATCACTCCTCTGAAATCCTGAAGACCTCGTTCTGCCGCGCGAAGCGAGTCTGGTCATTGCAATTGTATCGCCTTTGCCGGATTCCCTTCTATTTTAGCCGAATTGCCGACGATCCCTCCGTCTGCGGCCATGATCAGGCGGCAGAATCGCCCGCTTCAATAAATCGAAATAAAGAATTTACGGGACTTGGGTTTAGGATCACTGGCAGTTCGCTGACCACCGCGACAAAATAAGGATGTCGACGATTGAATCGCGTTTACACGAGTGCCTCCTGATTAGGGACGGTCATGCCGCGGCTGTTGCTGGTGGAACACGATGCCGCGCGCCGGGATGCCTTACAGTTCATCCTGGCCGAGGCAAGAATTGATGTCATCGCAAGCACTGACCATGCGGAAGTGTTGCAGCGTCTGTCCGCCCAGGACATTGATGTCCTGCTACTTGGCGATGACAATCTGCGGCTACTTGACGATTTGCCGCGGCAGGACGATGGGAACCTAGCCGTTTCCGTCCTGACATTGATCGACCCTGTCAATGCCGCCGGCATTCTGGGGAGCCTATCCACTGGTGTGCGCGGGATCATCTCGCGAGATCGGCCCGCCAGTGAGATCATTGCCAAAATCAAATCGTTGCTGCGGCCTCTGGAACCCCACGTCACGAATCCGCATCAAGTGACGATTTCAGGAGACGGCTCGCTACAAGATCGCACCTATCGGCAACAGGATCTGGTCGAAGCGCTCGAAGCCGCCTGCGACGACATCGCCCGACTGCAGCAGCGTTACGAAGACGAACTGGCTCAACGTCGCAAAGTTGAACTAGCCTTAATGGAGTCGGAAGCGTTCTATCAGTCGCTCGTCGAAACTCTGCCCCTGGCAATGTTGCGCAAAGACCTGCAGGGACGATTCACCTTCGCAAATCGACTGCTCTGCGAAGCGTTGCGGCGAACGCCCGACGAGATCGTCGGACGGACGGACTACGATTTTTTCCCACGTGAACTAGCAGAAAAATATCGTAGCGACGACCGGCGAGTCGTCGAATCGGAACGCGATCTGGAAGTGACAGAAGAATTTCAAACTCCGACCGGTGAGCGGCGCTATACGCATGTCGTCAAGACGCCGGTCTATGATGCGAAAGGCAATCCCGTCGGAATTCAGGGAATCTTTTCCGATGTCACGGAAAAGAAGCGAGCGGAAATCGAACTCACTCAGACGCGAGCCCGTTTGCAAGCAGTGCTGGATGCCGCCACTCAAGTCTCGATCATTGCCACAGATGTCAACGGCGTCATCGACGTCTTCAACGTCGGGGCCGAGCGAATGCTGGGATACACCGCCGAGGAGATGGTGGGACAGAGAACGCCGGAGATCATTCATTCGGCAAGTGAGATTCAAGCACGCTCGCAATCGCTCTCACTGGAGTATGGAGAGCATATTGCAGGTATTCAGGTCTTCACTGAGAATGCACGACGAGGCCAGCCGGATGAAGGCGACTGGACATATATTCGCAAAGATGGCAGCCAGCTTTTCGTTAATCTGGTCATCACCGCTCGACGCGATCGCGATGATCGAGTGATTGGCTATTTGGGGATCGCCACCGATATCACGGCTCGCAAGCGAGCCGAAGCCGACATGCTTAAAGCGAAAGAAGCTGCCGAAGCCGCAAATCGGGCAAAGAGCGATTTCCTGGCCAACATGAGCCACGAAATCCGGACCCCGATGAATGCGATCATCGGCATGACTGAGTTGGTGCTGGATACGCCGCTCAGTCTGCCTCAGCGCGAATATCTTTCCATGGTGCATGAATCCGGCGAATCGCTGTTAGCTGTCATCAATGACATTCTGGACTTCTCGAAGATTGAAGCCGGGAAGTTAAGCCTCGAACGCGTGCCGTTCAATGTTCGCGAAGTTTTGGGAGACGCGCTGAAAACACTGTCTCTGAGAGCGCATCGGAAACGGTTGGAACTGGTGTGTCACGTCGCGCCCGATGTTCCGTTCGCGATTGAAGGTGACCCGCATCGTCTCCGGCAGACGGTAATCAATCTGGTTGGCAATGCAATCAAGTTCACAGAATCAGGTGAAGTTATTCTCGATGTCGCGGTGGAGCGATTTGAGGATCGCGGACCAATGCTTCAGTTCAGTGTCATGGACACGGGGGTCGGTATCCCCCAGGAGAAACTGGACACGATCTTCGAAGCGTTCGAGCAGGCGGACACTTCGACGACACGTCGATATGGCGGCACTGGGCTGGGCTTGGCGATCGTTTCTCGACTTGTCGATCTGATGGATGGAAATATCTGGGTCGAAAGTGAAGTGGGCAAAGGCAGCAACTTCCACTTTACTGCGCGTTTTGGCGCGGCAAGCGAGGACGTGCTGCCTAATGTAGCGGAGATCTATCCTCCACTCCTGCGAGGTCTACGAGTCCTTGTTGTGGATGATAACGCGACCAGTCGGCGTATTCTGAGTGAAATGCTGACCAACTGGGGCATGCAGCCGATCGCTGTTCCGACTGTCTCCGAGGGAATTGCGGAATTGGAGCGTTCTTCCGAGCAGGGATCGCCCTACGCACTCATCCTGACAGACTCGAATATGCCTGGCCAGGATGGGTTTGAGTTGGCGAAACAGATCCAAGCTCGAAAGGGGCTCTGCGGCGCGATGATCATGATGCTGACATCGGCAGATCGGTCGAATGATCTGTCGCGATGTCAAGAACTGAATATTTCTGCTTATCTGGTCAAGCCAGTGAAGCAGTCAGAACTGTTGGATTCGATCGTGCAGGCCGTCGGGGTCAATACGGCGTTTGCGGGGTCAGCAGTCTCGTCGTCGGCACCCGGTCGGACGGCATCGGTCGCGAAATCAATTTTGTTGGCAGAAGACAGCCTGATCAATCAAAAGCTGGCAATTGGCTTGTTGGAGCGCTGGGGTCATCGAGTGACGGTCGCCAGCAATGGCAATGAAGCCGTCCGGCTGTCGGGTCACCAGGAATTTGACCTGATTCTGATGGACGTTCAAATGCCCGAACTGGATGGCTTGGACGCAACTCGAGAGATCCGTAAGCGAGAAGCGAAATCGGGAATGCGTCTGCCCATCATCGCGATGACCGCACATGCCATGAAGGGTGACCGAGAACTGTGCCTGGCGGCAGGAATGGACGGATATCTCATGAAACCAATTCGTGCAGAGCAACTCTTTCGTCAGATCGAAGGCGCGACGGATGATCGGGTTCCTGCCGAGCCGGCGGAAAAAATCCAAGCGGACCAGGACAACGGGCTGGTGAACTGGATCGTCGCCAATCGAGCCGTGAACGGTGACAGCGAATTGCTGAAGCAGGTTGTCGCGGCGTTCTTGTCGGAAGGTCCGCAACTGCTGTCGACGCTCGAAAATGCCTATGCCGAGAATGATGGCAAGCGGTTTCAGCGGGCGGCCCACACGCTGAAGAGCGCACTGCGAACCTTCGGCGTCGACAATTTCAACGCTGCCGAAGAATTAGAGTTGGCCGCCAAGAATGGGCTAGAAACGATTGAACCAACTCGGATTGCCGCAGTCGTTGCGCAAGTCCAGCCAGTATTTCTAGAAATGGAGCACCACTTGCGCACGCACTCTGGGAATGGTACGATTCGTTAAGACTACGAGGATCGTTTCAGAGTGCGGCGATTCAGGCAATAAACAATCAGAGGGAATGTCATGCCGACAGTTCTCGTCGTCGATGACTCGGCAACGGATCGAATTCTCGCGGGCGGTCTGCTGGCCGACCGCGGCGATTTCGATATTGAGTACGCCGTCGACGGCAGCGATGCGATCGTCAAGATGGAATTGCATGTCCCTGATATCGTCTTGACCGATATGGATATGCCGGAACTGAACGGTTTGGAACTGGTAGCCGTCATCCGCAAAGCATACCCATTGGTTCCGGTCGTTTTGATGACGGCTCGTGGTAGTGAAGAACTTGCTCTCAAGGCATTACGCGCCGGTGCGTCGAGCTATGT
>DASYEA010000397.1:0-5835 GCA_036499265.1 Schlesneria sp.
TCATTCATCGCAGATGGCTGGCTGACGGCATAGTGCATAAGCCCATCACCATCGAGACAAGCTCGAAGGGGTCAGTGTGTTCAAAGGTGTGTTCAACGCTTCATCGAACACACCAGTCATGAGCGAGCGATGCGCTCGCGATCATTGCATGACGATATCAAGCAGACTGTTCGCTGAGAGCCGACTTCTCGAAGACGGTCAGGTCATCCATCAAATGCTGGCGGATTGCCTTCAAGCGTTCACCATCATCAATCTTGCGGCCGTCTGAATCGGTGACAAAGAACACGTCCAGAACTTGATCGAAGTGGGTCGCAATCTTCGCGAGCGCTACGCTGAGTTGCAGCACGAACAGTGATCGCGTGATCTCGTACAACAATCCAGGGCGGTCGTGTGCGAAGACATCGATTACGGTGTAACGATCTGAAGTTTCATTATCAATGACGACTCGCAATGGCAGGTCCGAGACCGGCCCCTGGGTCGCCTTCACCGCAAATCGGCCGCGCGACTTCAACAATGTCTGCACATCAGTTTCACCGCGCAGTACCTTTCGAATGGCCGAAGCGACCTCTTCGGTGCGAAAATCGGGAATCTCACCGGCGTGATCCGCGTCTCGCACGCGCAGCGCATCGACGATGATCCCATCCTGCGTCGTGCAAATGGTCGCGGTGAGAATCTCCATCCGTTTCGCGGCGAGAACCCCCGCCAGCTTGTGAAAGCACCCGGTCGCCACGGATTCGGCGGCAATCATCCGATACTCGACAGTGCCGGTTTCGGCATCGTATTGGGCCTCGACATGGATCTCTTCGGGGCGTCGAGCGCGAATGACACGCATATCGGCGGCAATCCGGACTGGCGGAGTTTCCAGGAGATAGTGGCTGGGGCTCAACTCCACTCGCTGCTGCCATTCTTTCGCTTCCGCACCGTCTTGTTCTCGATTGGCAGTCGAAGGGAGACAAAGATCAACCACCTGTTGTTCAATCTGGCGCAGACGAGTCGATTCATCGAACAGATGGCTCTTGCCACTCAGCCATAGCATCGTTCGCTCGTAAAGCGTCGTCAGCAGTTCTGCCTTCCATTCGTTCCAGGTATTGGGCCCGACGGCAGTGATGTCGGATGCGGTCAGGATGAAGAGCATTCGCAGCGCATCGGGGCTGCCGACTTCGTGGCTGAATTTCAGCAACAAAGCTCGATCGCCGATATCACGGCGCAAGGCCAGATCCGCCATTTTCAAATGGCGATGCACGAGGAACATCACCAGATCACGCTGGTGATCGGGCAAGCCCAGTCGGGTCGATGCTTCTTCGGCCAGACGCCGACCAAGTTCACTGTGATCTTCTTCAAAGCCTTTGCCAGCGTCATGCAACAACAGCGCTAGATGCAGCAGTTCCTTATGGTGGATCTCTCGATAGGCCTGTCCGAGGGCTCCGGGATCATCCAAAAAACCTTCGGCTGCTTCGATCGTTCGCAGGGTGTGCTCATCGACCGTGAAATGATGATACTGATTGAACTGCAACAGACAGCGAATATGCTGCCAACAGGGGAGCACCGCCTCCAAGACACCGGTTTCATACAATCCACGGAGCGCGACGCCCAGCTTTCCTGTGGTGCGCAGCAATGCCAGGAACGAATGAGCCGCCTCGGTGGACAATTGTGCCGGGGGACGAAGCGACTGGGCTTTGATCATCTCCAGCAGATGGGGGGCGACGGTGACGTCATACCGGGCCGCCGTCATGAACAGCTTTAAAATCCCATCAAGGGAAGAGAGCGCCGCGACTCGATGGCGTCGGGCGATATCGACGTAGTCTGGTCCGATGTAATAGATATTGTCTACTCGATATGACATTACAAACCGCAGAATGCGTTCCACCAGCGGCGAACGTCTGCTTCGGCTGACGAATCGTCTCGCGATCTCGGCCACGGCACTGCTATGCTGGAAATATTCCTGCATAAAACGCTCGACGGGCAACTGAGCACCGAAGGCCACGATATTTCGCTTCTTCGCAATGCGTAGTTGATCCTCGCGCGTGAGCACATCCTGCTCTTTACCTGCGGCGAGATGCAAATCGATGCGAAGTCCCGTGAGAAACTCGTGAGCGTGAACCAGCCGACGCGCCTCTTCCATCGTGATTGCAGAATTCAATCTCAACGAGTCGATGTCTGCCGCACCATAGGTGGCAAAGCCGATCCAACGGATCAGATGCAGATCGCGCAGTCCTCCCAGCGATCGCTTCAGATCCGGTTCAAGCTGCTGTGTGGTTGCGCCATAGTCGGCTCGCTCTTTGTCTCGCGATGCCACGGCGTCCGCGATGAATCGCAGGCGACGCGACTTCACAACGTGTCGGCGAAACTGCGACTGGAGTTGTTCGGTTAGTGGCTGCGATCCCCATAAATGACGAGCATCGACGAGCGCAGTGGCAAACTGCGGCTCCTGCTTGGCCCACTGAATCGAATCGCTCAAGGAGCGGGCACTGGCTCCGACTTTCAAGCCACAATCCCAGAGGTCACGCTGTACTTGAGCCGCAAAGGGTTGATAGATCTGTTCGACAGCTGGCGAATATAGAAAGAGCAGATCGACGTCCGAGTACGGACACATCTCGGCACGACCACTGCCGCCAACAGCCAGCAGCGCAGTCTGCGTCTGGAGGGCCAGCCGAGATTCTTCGCTCAACGATTGAAGGTGTACGAGCAGAACCGCGACGACGAATTCGTCGAACAGTTCTGATTGAAGTGCCGTCGTATGCACGGCTGATCCGCCGTGTTCAAAGCGTTCACGAACCCGTCGACGGATTTCGTCGAGGCGACTTTTCAGTTGCGCAATTCGATCAGCACCAGCCGCAAGATTAGGCACCATGGGCAGCGCACTTTTCGCATCGCGGACAACAGCTTCCACCATGAGCTTGTCCTTGAAGGCGAACAGGATATTTGAAAGACATCCCGATCAGGGAAGACCCGTATTCCTGAGGTGACGAAGCTCCAATCCAGTTCTGCAAAGAAACGGCGATCGGAGCATTCCAACAGAACCGAGCGCCAAGCAAACGGTCGCATGGCGCATCGATCTGTTGTCAATTTCTGAGTGTCCAGCATTGATGACCGATTGGGCATTGAATTGGGTACCCGAGTCTCATGTTTTTCGAGGTGACCGTGTCTTCAATCGAAGACACGGCCTTGTCGAAGACTCCAAAACCGTGGCACCCACCCAGTCCGCAGCAATGCTCACCGTCAGCTAGATGGCCCCTGGGCCCGTTTCTCCGGTACGGATGCGAACGACATCAGCCAGGTTCGTGACGAAGATCTTTCCGTCACCGATCTGACCGGTGCGTGCCACATTCGAAATCGTCTGAATGGCATTGGCGACTTCTTCGTCCGCAACGACAACTTCCAACTTCACCTTGGGGAGGAAATCGACGGTGTATTCCGCACCGCGATAAGTTTCCTTATGGCCGCGCTGGCGACCAAAGCCGCGAACTTCGCTGACGGTCATCCCCTGGATGCCTGCCTGCGTCAGAGCATTCTTCACTTCTTCGAGCTTGTAGTGCCGGATCACGGCTTCCACTTTCTTCACGTTGTCGTTCCTTTCTGGAGTTCTTGACGGTTATCGAGATCATTACGGAGCGCGGTGATTCATCCGCTGGTTGTTCGCACGCTGAAGCCACTCCGCAGGCGGACCGCATTTCCAAGCAGTTGTTGCCGGTCAGATCGCTTCTGTACCGCTTTCACCCGTTCGAATTCGGACGGTTTCGGCAAGGTCAGTGACAAAGATCTTCCCGTCGCCGATCTGGCCGGTGCGTGCCGTTCGCACGATGGCTTCGATCACAGGCTTGGCCTGATCTTCAGCGACGATGACTTCGAGCTTCACCTTGGGGAGGAAATCGACCGAGTATTCTGCGCCCCGGTATTGTTCCTTGTGCCCCTTTTGACGCCCGAAGCCGCGAACTTCGGTCACCGTCATGCCCTGCACACCGGCTTCAATCAAAGCCTCTTTGACTTCTTCCAACTTGAAATGCCGGACCACCGCTTCGATTTTCTTCACGAGTCACCTTTTGCCTTGTGGGAGTGGCGAGCAAATCGCCGGATGCATTTATCCCGATACCATGTCGGCCTTTGACGGCCGACCCGACCACGCTGCAGTCTGTGACTCCGCCAGACTGCGGCTGATTCCCAACATTTACAGGACGAGTTCCTTCGCGTCCTCTTTCCGATCGATCCGCACGATTAGTGGAAGATGTAGCCTTCTTCTCCGTGTTGATCGATATCCAATCCCTGCAATTCACCTGCCTGATTGACTCGCAATCCCACGATTGCGTCGACGATCTTCAGCAGGATGATCGTTCCCACGATTGCCAGACCAATCGCGGCAACCGCACCAACAGCCTGAGCCACTAATTGGTGCGCGTTACCCTCTAACAACCCATACTTCGCTGCATCGTTCGTCACAGCTTTCGATGCGAACACACCAGTCAGCAGGGCACCCAACGTCCCGCCAACACCGTGAACACCGAACGCGTCCAGCGAATCATCGTAACCAAATTTGTTTTTTACCGTCGTGCAGAAGTAGAAGCAGAGGATACCTGCCAGAAAACCAATCGCAATCCCTGCCAACGGCGTACACGATCCACTCGCGGGAGTGATGCCGACCAGACCCGCGACCGCACCAGAGCACGCTCCCAAAATGCTAGCCTTGCCTCGCTTCAACCACTCGATCCCCGCCCAGGTGACAGTTCCGGCAGCAGCCGACATGTGAGTTGCGACGAATGCATTGGCGGTAAGTTCCGTGGATGCCAGCGCGCTGCCTGCGTTAAACCCGAACCAGCCAACCCACAGCAAAGCCGCACCGATGCAGGTATATGTCAAGTTGTGCGGCGGCATCGGTTCCTGGCCGAAACCAAGTCGCTTGCCCAACAAAATGGCACAGACCAGGGCCGAGAACCCACTGGTGATATGAACCACTGTTCCGCCGGCGAAGTCGAACGCTCGATAAGTCGCTTTTGGATTGAATTCGGAACACCAACCAGCATCAGCCCAGACCCAATGTGCGACGGGGCAGTAGATCAGGGTTCCCCACAGCACGGAGAACAGCACCATCGAAGTGAACTTCATACGCTCCGCAAAGGCACCACAAATCAATGCCGGAGTGATGATGAAGAACATCATTTGGAAAACCATGTGAATCGAACGGGGGATCTCGTGCGGAGCCGTCCCGAAGCGGGGAACAACCTGTGCGTTATCAACCCAAGTCGGGGTGACTCCCTGTAGACCCGCGTAACCGAAGTCTCCGATCAAGCCAAGACCACCCGCATCTCCACTGAAGACAAGACTGTACCCCCAGAGAGCCCAGACCAGCGACATAATTCCCATGAGGAACACGCACTGCATCATCACGCCCAGAATATTTTTCTTGCGAACCAGTCCCCCATAGAACAACGACAAACCGGGTGCTGTCATCATGAGCACTAATGCTGACGCAGTAAGCGACCAAGCAATATCCGCTCCGTTAAATGGTGCAGCGGCCACTGCTGCCGAGCCGACTGCGGCCTCTTCGGCCAAGACTCCATTCGAACAAAAACACAACAAACCAGTGGCCGCGAGCGCGGACCTACACCAAAGCTTCACTCTGATCTCCTTGAGCACTAAAGAGATGCTAGAAACTGTTTGCTGGCAAACGCTGCCAGACGATTCAGGTTATTCGTCGCCTCACTTGTTCCGATGGCAAGGGAGGCGACTATTCCTAAGGCAAGTCGCGTGCCGCCTTTTGTGGCGACATGCTTTCCTTCGCACCGAGCGGACGATATAGCCTTGGCGATTCATGAAACTGCCAGGGGTTTCGCCGACGGGGGA
>DASYEA010000398.1:0-3878 GCA_036499265.1 Schlesneria sp.
GCGACCCGGCGAATGACCTCAGCTTTGACGAGGAAGACAATGCCGCCACCGCTCCATTGGGTGCGGTCATCAGTAACGCCTTCCGATGGATGGGCGATGAACGTCCGAAAGTCCCCTGGCACAAGACCATCATTTACGAAGTCCACGTGAAAGGCTTCACATACAAAAGTCCCTGGATCCCACGTGACCATCGCGGCACCTATGAAGGACTCGCCAGTGAAGGCTCGCTGCGCCACCTGCGATCGCTTGGCGTAACGACGATCGAACTGCTGCCGGTCCATCATCACATCGATGAACGATTCCTCTTCGATAAGGGACGCAAAAACTATTGGGGCTACAACACGCTGGGCTTCTTTGCGCCCGATGTCGGGCTCGCTTCCGACAGCCAGCCGCAGGCCGCAGTGAACGAATTCAAGCGGATGGTCCGGACGCTGCATCGCAACGGCTTCGAAGTGATCCTCGACGTGGTCTACAATCACACCAGCGAAGGAAATCACCTCGGCCCGACCTTGTCGATGAAGGGTCTCGACAATGCCGCCTACTACCGCCTGGTCCACAATGACCCTCGTCACTACATGGATTACACGGGCTGTGGCAACACGCTGAACATGCAGTCGCCTCGAGCGTTGCAACTGGTCATGGACAGCCTGCGCTACTGGGTGCAGGAGATGCACGTCGACGGCTTCCGGTTCGATCTGGCTGCGGCGTTGGCTCGCGAAGCCCACGATGTCGATCGGCTGGGTGGCTTCCTCGACATTATTCATCAAGACCCGATTTTGTCGCAGGTCAAGCTGATTGCCGAACCGTGGGATGTCGGCCCCGGGGGCTATCAAGTCGGTAACTTCCCGGTGTTGTGGACTGAATGGAACGGTAAGTATCGTGATTGCGTGCGGCGCTTCTGGCGTGGCGATGGACATACCGCTAGCGAATTCGCGACGCGACTGTGCGGCAGTAGCGACTTGTACAAACATAATGGTCGACGACCGTATGCCAGCATCAACTTCGTGACATCGCATGACGGATTCACGTTGCAGGATCTGGTCAGTTACAACCACAAGCACAACGAAGCCAACGGCCAGAACAACGAAGACGGAGACAACCACAACATCAGTTGGAACTGTGGTGCCGAAGGGGCCACTCTGGATCCCGCCGTCCTCGAAATGCGCGAACGACAAAAGAAGAACTTCATGGCCACCCTGTTGTTCTCTCAGGGCGTGCCGATGATTCGCAGTGGCGACGAATTCAGTCAGTCGCAGGGAGGCAACAACAATGCCTATTGCCAGGATTCGCCCATCAGTTGGCTGCGCTGGAAACTGACTGAGCGCGAGACTTCCTACTTTGAATTCGTCCAGAAAGCGATCAAGTTCTGGAGCGAGCAGCCCGTATTGCAGCGGCGTCAGTTCTTCCAGGGCCGCGCGATTCGCGGAGAAGCCGTGCGCGATGTCGTCTGGCTGACACCACTCGGTGTCGAGATGACCGATAGCGACTGGCACAAGCACTACACGCGCTGCCTGGGGATGCGCATGGAAGGGCAGATGGTCGACGAGATCGACGAACGCGGTAAGCACATCACCGGCGACACGTTGCTGATCCTGTTCAACTCGCACAACGAGCCAATTCCATTCCGACTGCCGCCGCATGCCCCGAACGAATACTGGCATCCAGAACTCGATACGGCCATCGAATCGCAGAAGTCGCGCATGTACGCCGACGAACCGTACCCGCTACAAGCAAATTCCATGGCCGTCCTCAAGCTGGGCCGGCAAAAGCGCTCGATCCTGCCAATGCTGAGCTGAAACATCAGCAGTCGGCAAAGGACTGTCTAGATCGACACGGCTGGCCACGTCGATGATTTGGCCGGCTCCCCTCCGCTGGCCGCCCAATGCTTTGCGGGTGGCCGGCTGTTTCCGTGAGCGATTTCACGCACCCGCTTGCTCGGCAGGAACAGTGCGAACAAGCTCGATCCGGGTAGCCCCGAGACGACATCAAATCCGCAGTCGACCGCTGTCAGCACTCTCGCCGACTACAATTCGAGCCTGCGACCTTCCTCAAGAGACCTCCGCAAAAGCGGTCTGCACGTGGCACTTCTTTGTGTTTTCCGAAGAAAACTCTTGAATAGCGGGGGTAAGTTTGTAGCATTGACCGACACGTCGACTGTCGACAGTCGTCTGTCGATCCTCATCTGGATCTCAAAAAGGCGTTCGCATGAGCTTGCTAGGAAAACCGCTGGAACGGCAAAGTCTCTCCGCCGTCGTTCAAGAACGACTAAGTCGTGCGATCATGACCGGGGAACTTTCCGAAGGCACAAAGCTGGCTGAGCCGGATTTGGCTGCTCGCCTGGGTGTCAGCCGTGCTCCCGTGCGAGAGGCTCTGATCGGCTTGGAATGCATCGGGCTGGTGACTTCGGATGATCGCGGGCGGACATCGATTGCCGCCCTGCAAGCAGAGGACATCGAGGATATTTTTTGCGTACGGCTGGCCCTCGAACCTTTAGCGAGCCGCAAAGCAGCCGCCCGCATGACTCCCGAAATTATCGCCACCCTGAGCGACAACATTGCGCGAACAAGAACAGTCAAAGCTCAATTCGATCTGTCGGCGATCGATACCGAATTTCACGACATCATCTTTCAAGCGAGTGGGATGCGTTGTCTGCATCAAGTTTGGCGTGGGATCCGCTATCAAGTGGAACTGTGGCTAAACCAGATGCAGCCTCTCGTCTCGAGTCGTTTTGAAGAGACGCGAGACATCACTGCCAACAATCATCAGACATTACTCAATGCCCTCGTGTCCGGCGATCCAGAAGTCGTTGCCGCCGAAGCGATCATTCATATCGAGGGATGGCAAAGCCGCTATTTGAATCGAGCCCCGCTTGTTGATCAGACTCCGCCATGAGCAAAGCGGCCAACTTCGAACGTTATCGCACCAGTCCTTCTTGATAACCGGTGGCTGAATCTTTCGGCTTGCCAATTTTGTAACGACGTCCAAACGTTGTTCATGCTTTTCTGTCCTCGCCCTGTTTAGTTATGGAGAATTCAAAGTGCCTTCGGAATCGCGTCATCTGATTCAAAGAAAAAAGGGATTTACCCTGATCGAGTTACTGGTCGTCATTGCAATCATTGCAGTTTTGATCGCTCTGCTTCTCCCTGCAGTTCAGCAAGCACGAGAGGCGGCTCGCCGTAGCCAATGCAACAACAATCTCAAGCAATTGGGACTGGCATTGCACAACTACCACGATGCATACAACACATTCCCCCCCGGGTGTCGGTTCGCTTTTGTCGGCACCCCAGACTGGGGAATGTCCTTCTGGATTTCCATTCTTCCCTACATTGACCAAGCACCTCTATTCAGCCAGCTCGATCTCAATGCCGATCCAGGTTTTCCAGCCGCTGGCCATAACTTCACTATTTTGAATGGAGCAAAGCCTCCTGTTGGTACCTGCCCGTCGAGCCCATTGCCGTCGACCGTTCCGATTCCCTACAACGGCACTAACGGCAATTTTTTCATTTCCAGCTATGCGGGAATGTCGGGGGTGGCCACAGGGCCGACTACGTTCAACTGGGCTGCTGAAACTGGAACTGGCAACAATGGGATTGCTGCTCGTAGCGGGATCCTGATTCCCAATGGTAACGTCGGCATGCGCGACGTGACCGACGGAACATCGAATACCGCTCTGATTGGAGAACAGTCAGATTACGGCACGCAGAACGGAACGAGAGTGGATATCCGAACAGGACAGAACCATTCCAGCTGGATGGGAACGGCCTGTTCCACTCCTCCGGGTACCGGCGCGGGATACGACGGTCGGTGGGGGTCAGACAATCGAGCTTGGGGAGTGACGGCAGTCCGTTATGCACCTGGAACGAAAGACATGACTGGCG
>DASYEA010000399.1:0-14809 GCA_036499265.1 Schlesneria sp.
TATTCGAGCTCTTTGAGTGCCAGCAGTCCCTCCGCGAAACGATAGATGCGATCGGTCAGTGGGAGTTCTGGTCGAGGTCGCCAATGAACGGCCTCTTCCAGTCGGCTCATCAGTTCCAGCAGGCCGGGGGTTGGATCATCGATGTAACTGCATCGCAGCGCGGTCGGAATGGCGACGATGGAGCGGTCGGCTCGCTTGGCCGCTGAGAGCGCGATTGCCGCGGCCCCTTCGCGGAACGGCATCACTCGATCATTCGTGTGATAGATGTCCCCTTCGGGAAAGATCGCCAACGGGCAGGAGTGCGTTCGCAGGATTTCGACCGATTGCTTGAAGGCTGCGATGTCGGCACTTTCTCGATCGATGCTGTAGCAACCGTGTCGCTGCATGACCCACTGTTGAAAGGGGGTGCTCATGGCGAAGACTTGCCAGGCCGTCAGGAAGTGAAACGGTCGGCCTAACTTCTGAGCGGCATGCCCCAGCACGTAAGAGTCGTAGTGAAACGAGTGATTGGGGGTGATCATGATGCCGGCCCCCGAGTCGAGAGTCGACCGGATATGCTCGAGGCCACGGATTTCGACGTTGGCAATTTTGGCAACGCGGTACATCTCACGCCGCATCAGCGGATACCAGGTGCGAACCAGCCACGGTGTCATTCGTGGTTCCCATGTGCGGGGTGGTGTGGCGTAAGGTTGCTGATTCATAGACGTTAGCCCAAAAATGTGACCCGAACACAGCGGCGTTCGGGTCATGAGCAGGGCCGAACTGAGCTGCGTTGGTTCTCAGGCGGATTTGTCGCCCCGTTATCACGCCCACTCAGCAAAATTTTCAGACGAACTATTTCTTCTCGGTGCTGTCCTTCGGTTTCTGGCTTTCGCCGTCTGCCTTTGCGGTCTTCTCGATCAAGCCCGCGAACGTTCCGCCGTGATCACCGTGTTGCCATGTTCCGGCATAGCGATCTCCATAAAACATGACTCGCGATGTGAATGTTCCCATGCCGGGAATGGTCAGGTCGGTCAGGGACATCACCGGGGTATCATCGGCCCAGTAGACCTTGATCGGAATCGGCAGATCGACTTCGCGATCGCCCAGCTTCATCGTGGCGGTAAAGATCCAGTCGTCGCCTTTCACCTTCTTGGCAGAGACCATGCGGTAACGATCTGGCTTGGCTCCTTCGCGACCGTCGACTGAAAAAGTTCCGACCAATGTGGATCCAGTCAGCTTGGCCGCGAAGGCTTCTTCGAGAGCGGCTTGATCGGGTTTCGCGGGCTTGGTCGGCTTCTGGTCCTGGGCCAGCGACGGAGAAACAAGACCGCAAAGCAGAACTAGAGAAAGCAGTTGACGCATGGAGGGACTCCTGTTCAAAGTAGGGCCGGCCAATGGTAGCCAGCGTGAACTATTCTCGTTCGATCACGTACAGCGCGCTATCGGCTCGAATGTTGGCTCCCCAGGCTCCAATTACCGCCTGGCCGTGAATGATGGGGATTTCTTTGACGACCCGGACTTTGATCTGCTGGCATAAATCGCGGAAGTCCAGCATCGACATGAAGTGCAGGTTGGGGGTGTTGTACCAGTCATACGGTAACGATCCTGTGATGGGGGCTCGACCGTGCAGCATGATCTGAATGCGGATTCGCCAGTGCCCATAGTTGGGGACGAGCACGACGACTCGACGGGCGACTCGCAGCATCCGCATCAGTAGCTTCTGCGGGTGGCGGACTTGTTGCAGTGTCTGGCTGAGCACCGCGAAGTCGAATGAATTCTCGGGGACTTCGTCCAGTCCTTCGTCCAAGTCCGCTTGAATGACGGGCATCCCTTTGGAGATCGCTTCCACGACCTGGCGATGATCGAGTTCGATGCCTTGGACCGAGCATTCCGCTTCATCCCGCAGTCGGCAGAGCAGTCGCCCGTCGCCGCATCCCAAGTCGAGGACGCGGGAACTGCGACCGACTTGATCCATGATCAGGCGATCTGTGAGGGCGGCAGTGGTATCGGGAACACCGTATCGGGACATGGATCAGATTTCCGAGAGTCGAACTATGATTTCTGACGGACCGAGGGTGATAGTGGTCGTTCGGGATTTGGTCCGGGTGCCACTGTCTTCGAGTAAGTGATGTGCCGCCCCTTCAGGGCTTGTCGGTAAATTGTACGCCTAACCCCGGGCGATGCCCGGGGCTGATTTGTGATGCCCCTTTCGGGGCGAAAATCAGCATCGCGCACCGTCATGTCGTTGCTCTATTTCTTGTGAACGCGCCGGTATGTTTCTGCCAGCAGTGGAGTGACTAATTCTTCCAGTTGCTCAATCTCAATGAGGAACGAATCGTGGCCAAAGACGCTTTCGAGTTCCAGGTAGGTCACATGTCGCCGCATCTCGACGAGAGCCTTGACGATTTCGCGGCTTTGGCTGGAGGGGAATAGCCAATCGGTGTGATACGACGTAATCAGGAAGCGGGCGTTGGTGTTGGCCAGGGCCTTTTGGAGCGAACCGTAACGTTGCGCGAGATCGAAGTAGTCCATCGCTCGCGTCAGGTACAGATAGCTGTTGGCATCGAACCGCTCGATGAACCGTTTTCCCTGATAGTGCAGATAGCTTTCGATCTTGAATTCGGTCTCGCTTTGCAGGTCATAGGCGAGGTGATCGCTGTGTTGCAGATCGCGACCGAACTTGCGTTCGATCGACGCTTCGGACAGATAAGTGATGTGAGCCACCATGCGTGCCAGCGCCAGGCCGTACCGCGGGCCGACCTCGCCGTACTTCGACGGATCGTCGCCGTAGTAGTCGCCGTTCTGGAATTGCGGATCGGTGGTGATGGCTCGACGGCCGACGGCGTTGAACGCGATCCCCTGAGCCGACAGTTTGGCCGCCGAGGCGAGGCAGATGGCGCAGCGAGCCATGTCAGGGTAGCGAGCGACCCAGTCGAGGACTTGCATGCCACCCAGACTGCCGCCCACGACACCCAGCAGAGTTTGAATTCCGAGATAGCGAACGAGAGCCGCATGGACTTCGACGATGTCGCCGACCGTGATAAAGGGAAATCGCAAGCCGTAGGGCTCACCCGTCTCTGGGTCCCTGGCACTGGGGCCCGTTGTTCCCTGACAGCCGCCCAGGACGTTTGCGCAGATCACATAATACTTGTTCGTGTCGACCGCTTTGCCGGGACCGACCAATCCGTCCCACCAGCCTGACTTGCGACTCTCACTCGAATGTTTTCCCGCAACGTGCGCATCGCCAGTCAGTGCATGGCAGATAAAGATCGCATTGTCTTTGGCCGCAGACAGTTCACCGTAGGTTTCGTACGCGACGGTGATGGGACCTAGTTGCTGACCCCCTTCCAACGTCAGGGCATGAGGGGGAACGAACAGCGTGGCGTACTTGGTCTGCACAATCCCCACAGAGTTGGCAACGGCAGTTTCAGGTGGGGCGATTTCAGAGGCCATCGCGGACTCGTGCTCTTTCACGGACAAGTGGCGGTACGGAATAACCTTGGGCCAGATTATAGGCAGATCGCCAGCCGTTGTGTACGGCAGGGACCGCTGATTCCAAAGGCCGTCGTGGTGGACAGCATTTCCCGTGGACTTTGCTGAAGGACGGCGTTGTAAATCCGAGGAGACTTCTTGAAGATTGCTCTCCAGCCATAGAGGGGCTTCGGATTCGCAAGTCATGATCAGCCAGGTGAGGGTCTCCAAGATGCGCATGATTTCAATGGGGATTGTGGGAATCATCGCTTGGGCCTTCGCGACTTCAATCGCAATCGCTCAAGATGCTGGTCCCGCAAAGCAAGCGGTCCTGGCTCCGCTGAAGTATCACGATCCCACACTGACAGTAGATCTGGGGGTTGGGTTGTGGGCATGGCCGGTTCCCTGCGATGCGGATGGCGATGGCGACTTCGATCTGATCGTCAGTTGCCCCGACAAGCCCTATAACGGAACCTATTTGTTTGAGAACCCCGGTGGTTCCCAGGACAAGTTCCCGATTTTTCGGCCCGCCAAACGATTGAGTGTCGGGCAGTTCAATGTGACGCCGTCGTATGTCGACGGTCGGTTGCGCGTGACGACGCCGGGTTACGAGCATCCCGATTTCCTCACACAAGGACTGGGCCAACCCACGAAGTTGCCGTTGCCGCCCGATCCCATTGGGAAGAATCCCGACTTCTTCAAGCCACATACCCCGGGAGCGTATAAGACTCGGCATAACCAGTGGCGCTATGTCGACTATGACGGCGACAACAATCTGGATTTGGTGATTGGGCTGGAACTGTGGTCCGAATATGGTTGGGATGATGCCTGGAATGAGCGGGGCGAATGGAAGAATGGTCCATTGCACGGATTGGTTTTTCTGCTGAGGAATCGCGGCTCAAATCAACAACCTGAATATACCGAGCCGACTCTGATCCTGGCGGACTCGAAGCCCGTCAGCACATATGGGCTACCCTCGCCGAACTTTGCTGATTTCGACCACGATGGGGATCTCGATCTGTTGTGCGGCGAGTTTCTGGATGGGTTCACCTACTTTGAAAACGTGGGAACTCGGGCCATGCCCGTCTATACCGTTGGTCGACGACTGACGCATGAGGGCCGGCCGCTGATGATGGACCTGCAGATGATTGTGCCGGTCGCATTCGATTGGGATCGCGATGGCGATTTGGATTTAATCGTTGGTGATGAAGATGGTCGGGTGGCGATCGTCGAAAACACGGGCCTGTTCGTTGATCGCGTTCCTCAGTTTCAGCCGCCGCACTACTTCCAGCAGCAGGCCGACGATGTCAAATTTGGGGCGTTGGCCACCGTATGCGGATTCGATTGGGATGGCGATGGTGACGACGACATCATCGCTGGCAATACGGCTGGTTACATCGCATTTATTGAAAACGTTTCGACGAGCGGCCAAGAGGGTTCGGTCTGGGCGGCCCCGAAGAAGTTGCAGGTGGATGGCAAAACGATTCGAATCCAAGCGGGGCCGAACGGTTCGATTCAAGGTCCCGCGGAAGCGAAGTGGGGGTACACGACTCAATCGGTTGCAGATTGGGATCATGACGGTCTACCGGACCTCATCGTGAATTCGATCTGGGGTAAAGTACACTGGTACCGCAACGTCGGCGAACGGACTGCGCCCCGACTGGCCAAGGCCCAACCAATTGAAGTGGAATGGACGGGGGAAACTCCGAAGCCAGCTTGGACCTGGTGGACGCCAGACGGAAAGGAACTCGTAACACAGTGGCGGACAACTCCAGTTGCGATCGACTTTGACCGTGACGGGCTGACTGATTTGGTGATGCTTGATCATGAAGGTTACCTCGCCTTTTTCCGGCGGGAGAAGAGGAGCGGTCGCGATGGATCTGCATCGACCGTGCTGCTTCCCGGTGAGCGGATCTTCGTCGACGGGAAAGGGGAGCCATTGCGTCTGAACAGCCGCCGCGCGGGTGGCAGCGGCCGCCGGAAACTGTGCGTGGTTGATTGGGACGGTGATGGTCGACTCGACGTGCTGGTGAACGGGGTCAACGCCAATCTGTTGCGGCAGACGGACCATCGCGACGGGAAGTGGTTCTTCGAAGATCTTGGGCCTCTCGATACGCGAAAGATCGAAGGGCATGACACCAGCCCGACGACGGTTGACTGGAATCGAGACGGCATTCCGGACCTGCTGGTCGGTGCGGAAGACGGTCGATTCTATTACCTGCCGAATCCGAGGACCGCGCTGAAGTCCGGAGACGCGAAATCAGCAGCCGTGGCGCAGGTCGACTCCAAAGACGAATCGATTGCCAGTGAACAGAAGTCGGCGATCGTGAAGACAGAGTTCCTCTATGAGGCAGCCCCGTTTCCGTCGTGCCATGCTTCGACGATTGTGGAGTCCAACCGGGGATTGGTTACAGCTTGGTTCGGTGGGACGGCAGAGAAGAACCCTGATGTGGGGGTCTGGGTGTCGCAACTGGTCGACGGTAAATGGACCGCGCCGATTGAAGTGGCGAATGGAGTGGTGTCGACCGAGAAACGGTATCCGTGTTGGAATCCAGTGTTGTTTCAGCCGAGAACGGGTCCCCTGTTGCTGTTCTATAAGGTCGGCCCCAGCCCGGATACGTGGTGGGGCATGGCGATGACATCCGATGACGCAGGGGCGACCTGGTCGAAGCCGCGGCGATTGCCCGAGGGGATACTCGGTCCTATCAAGAACAAGCCGGTCCAATTGTCGAACGGAGATATCCTCAGCGGCACCAGTAGTGAGGATGACGGCTGGCGAGTTCATTTCGAGCGGTCATCGGACTTGGGCAAGACTTGGCAACGAACAGCACCGGTCAATGACGGCGAGAAGCTTGGTGCGATTCAGCCCAGCATCCTGATTCACAAAGATGGTCGCCTTCAAGCGGTCGGTAGAACTCAGCAGCAATTTGTGTTTGAGATCACATCGACCGACCAGGGGAAGACCTGGGGACCGATGACGTTGATGTCGCTGCCGAATCCCAATGCAGGAACGGATGCGACAACGTTGTCTGATGGGCGTCACTTGATCGTCTACAATCACACCGCGCGGGGGCGGTCACCGCTGAACGTCGCCGTTTCTGGCGATGGGAAGAACTGGCAAGCGGCTATCGTCCTGGAGCATGAACCGGGCGAATACTCCTATCCGGCTGTGATTCAAACGAGCGATGGATTGGTTCACATTACCTATACGTGGAAACGAAAATTGATCAAGCATGTGGTGATTGACCCCAAGCTGCTAAAGACGGCTGTGATCGTGGATTCGAAGTGGCCTGCGGAGATCAAGTAAGTCACGCGCCGCATAAAAATCGACTTCGACTTATCATCGTCTTTCCTTTTCTTAAACTGTCGGTCGTCGACGTTTCTGGAATGTCGTGACGTAATCAGGTATTGAATCTGTACTGGCATCAGATTCATCCCATTTCAATAGAGCATTTGTTCATGTCGATCCCCGCTGCGCCGACGTTGCTGCTGGCCGTCGGCGGGATCGTGTTGATTATGGGAAGGTGGGTGCCGAAGTCTCGCTGGTATGAAGCGATCTGGCTGATATCGATGCTGGGAGCCACCGGGCTGTTGATGACTGGCGATGAGGTCGATACGTCCGCCTCCGAACATGACCGCATCTGGATTGGCGATCTTTATGCCGTCGTCGGGCAATGGCTGGCGCTGCTGTTTGGGGTCTTATTCGGAGTCGGTTCATTTGGTGCCTCTGCCAGAGAAGATCGTACTGCCGAACGTTTAGGGTTTCTTTCATTTGCCATTGCGGGCGTGATGCTTGTTGTGCTGTCGAACGATCTGATCACGATGGCCCTGGCGGCTGAGGTTGTTCAGTTTGCGTTGTGGGCCTTGCGTCGAACGGATCGATTCGAGGTCGGGCCAACTTCGGATTCGCAGGAGCAATTCTCGAACACTGAAAATGGTCTGTGGATTGGCATCGTGATGTCGTCCTGTTTGTGGTTGGGTATCGCGTTGCTCGCGAACGTCACGGGGGCGACGCAGTTTGATGAGATCCGACTGGTCCTGGTCGACGCTTATACTCCGGGTGCCAATCGGGCCGTGATCGGGGTTGGCTCGAAGCTCGGTTTGCTGGCGATCGGGTTGATCGTGGCGGGGTTTGGTACACGTCTCGGTCTAGTTCCGTGGCATCTTAGTCTGGTCGAAGGCATCTCTCATGTTCGCTACTGGACCGCGGGTTGCGTGGTCGTGGCAGGGCAGTTGGCCGGTGCGTTGGCGCTAGGCCGGCTTTGTGGAATGGTCCTGGTTGGTTATCGCGATGAGATGTTGGTTCTGCTGCTGGTGCTGGCGGGGCTGACGGCTGTTGTCTCGGCAGCGTTAGCGGCACTCGGGATGATCAATGCTGAAGGTCGGTTGCGCCGACTGGCCTGTGCTGTTTCGATGTTGCAAGGTGCGTGGTTCACATTGGGACTGATGGCATGCATCGCCGAGTTGGCAGCTCCCGATCACAGTCTTTCTGTGGCAGGTGGACAGCCCGGGGCGGTGGGATTGCTGCTGTTCGCCGCGGCGGCCGGCACGTTGGGACTGTCGGGGCTGTTTCTGTTGTTCAGCTACCTTTCTCGAATCGATCGGGATGTGGAATTCTTCGATGAGTTGTTGGGGTTGGGGAGCCTACATCCGGCGTCCACGACGGCGCTGCTGGTGCTGCTCGGGAGTCTAGTCGGGCATCCTCCACTGTGGGGGTTCTGGTCAAATTGGCTCCTGATTGCTGCGGGGCTGAATGTGCGGGCTTCCGGAGCGCGCGAGCAGATGACGCCGCATCTGGGCTTGATGCTATTGGTTGTCGTCACAACTGCGGCCACATTGATGGTGGCCGCCGCGCTGATTCAGACCGCTCGCCTGTTATTGCTTGAGCAGCCCATTGCCAAGCCGATGCCGCAAGGAAGGCGATCGGCGTTGGTGGTCTCCATTGGATGCGCTATCGCGCTGGTGGTCGTTGGCCTATTCCCTGCGCGGCTGCTTGGAATCCTGGCAAATGTTCACGGCCCCGAAATGAAATCGATCCGTGAGAATCCGGCAGGATCGAACAGAGGATCGGCAACGGCATCGATTCCGTAATCGAATCGGCTGCGATTCGAAGTGGTTACTCTTCGAATTGTGCTCGCGACATCGCCTGTTGCAGGTTGTCCAATTCCACCGGTTTCACGAGATGGTCGTTAAACCCGGCGTCGTTAGTTTTCTTTCGATCTTCTTCCTGGCCATAGCCGCTGAGCGCGATCAGGTAAGTTCCTGACAGGGCTGGGTCGTTCCGAATCGAGCGGGCGACTTCGTAGCCGTTCATCGCGCCGGGCAGACCCAAGTCCGAGATGATGACATCGGGATGGAACGCTCGACAGACTTTCAGACCAGAAGGGCCGTCGAAGGCGATTTCAACAACGTAACCGAGCAATTCCAGCAGCATCTGAAGTGTCTTGGCGGCATCCTTATAGTCTTCGATGACGAGGATCTTTTTCACCGTGCTGGTCACTGGCGGACTGGGATCGATATCGTCGGTGGCATCCGGTTTGTGTGTGTCAGTCAGCGGCAACCGCACGATGAAGGTCGATCCCTGTCCCAGGCCGGGGCTCTCGGCAGTCACCGTTCCGTGATGAAGTTCAACCAGACCGCGGACCAATGCGAGTCCCAACCCCAAGCCACCTTTTTCACGATCGAGCGACTGATCCGCTTGAATAAAAGGTTCGAAAAGTTGGACGATGACCTTGGGATCGAGGCCAATTCCTGAATCGGCGACTCGAACGGTCGTCGTCATTGTCGAATCGTCACGTTCGACGCTAAGACGCACATTTCCGCCAGTCGGAGTGAACTTGCCGGAATTGTGCAGTAAGTTCCCGAAGACCTGCGCCAGGCGTGTTGCGTCGCCGTTCAACATGACCGGTTCGTCGGGGAGATGAACTTCAAGATTGATTCCCGCCGCGGCCAGCGTGGGGCGATAGTCTTCCGCAGTCTGCCGAACGATCGCGGCCAGATCGGAGCGATCCAATCGCAGTTCGATCTTGTTGCGAGCAATTCGAGCGACATCCAGAAGATCGTCAACCAGGCGAACCATATGCGAAACTTGCCGCGAAATCACGTCGCGAGCATGAGTCACCGAAGGGTCAGAGGTCTGGGCGAGACGCAGGATTTCGACGGCATTTCGCACCGGTGCCAACGGATTTCGAAGCTCGTGAGCCAGCATGGCGAGGAAGTCGTCTTTGCGTCGGTCGGCCTCGCGCAACGCTTCGGCGTGTTGCCGACTTTCTTTGAGCAGTTGCAGGTTTTGGTCGGTCGCCGCTTTAAGTTCGTCGCGTTGCTGAGCCACTTCCTGGCGTTGTCGGAAAAGGTCGAAAAAGACCTGCGCTTTGCTGCGCAGGATATCGGATTCAATCGGCTTCTGCAGAAAGTCGACTGCCCCGGCTTCGTATCCGCGGAATCGACGTTGGCGGTCCGTGTTACCAGCAGTCAGAAAAATGATGGGGACTCGACGAGTCCGCTCCATGCCGCGCATCAATTCGGCCAGTTCAAAGCCATTCATGCCGGGCATCTGCACATCGACCAATGCCAGCGCGACTTCATTCTCAAGCAGTATTTCCAGCGCCTCATTACCAGACTTCGCGCGCAGGAGCACCAACCCCTCGCGGCGCAACAGTCCTTCCAATGCCAGGAGGTTTTCCTCGAGGTCATCAACAAGCAGGAAGTTGACGGGAACGGACGGTTTTGGGGTCATTGTCTGCGCGCGATCTCCAACAATCGGTTGGCAATTTGCTCTAACGTCAGAGCTTCTGCCGTGGGACAGGCCTTCAATGCCGCTTCCGGCATGGTCCGCGAATTCGCTTGGTCCGGATCTTGCACCAGGCAAATTCCTCCCGCCGCATGCACGTCTGCCAACCCCTTTGCTCCATCGGCGCTGGCCCCGGTCAACACGACCGCTACGAGGGCAGGCCCAAACACGTCCGCTGCGGATTCGAAGAGGACATCGATTGCTGGTCGAGAATAATGCACCAGTTCTTCGCTGGATAGCGAGACGCGTTTGTCGTCTTCGATTAAGACGTGATAATCCGGAGGCGCGAAGTAGACCGTCCCCTTTTTCAATTTCTCTTTATCATCGATTTCATGCACATGGACATGGCATTTCGCTTGGAACAGTTGTGCAAGAACACTCTTTCGGTCGGCAGGTAAATGGACGACGACAATCACTGGATACGGATAATCCACCGGCAGGTTGGGCAAGATCGATCCGAGCGCATCGACTGCGCCGGCGGAGACACCTATCACGACGGCTTCAATCGGGATTGGTAATGGTGGGGCTTGCGTCAGCAGATTGACGTCCATCACGTGGCCCTCTGCTTCTGGTAGATCCGTTCGTCCCGCGCGAACTCAGAGAAGTCGTCAGCACGTTTGGAGAACCGCAGACTTTCTTTTGCTCCGAGGCCCAGGAATCCTTTGCGGATCAGAGAGTCGCTGAAAAGGCCGATCGCCCGATTCTGCAGATCCTGATCGAAATAGATCAGGACGTTGCGACATGAGATCAGATGCATCTCTGCGAAGACTGCGTCCGTGACCAGGCTATGATCTGAAAAGACGGCACGGCGGCGTAAGGACTTGTCCAACACGGCGGATCCATAGGCCGCTGTGTAGTAGTCGGACAGGGACGATTTGCCTCCCGACTTGCGATGGTTTTCGGTGAAGCGAGGAATCGATTCCATGTCGTACACACCGGCCTCGGCCCGTTCCAGCGCCCGAGGGTTGATATCGGTGCCGTAGAACATTGTCCGATCTTCCAGGCCTTCTTCGCGAAAGAGAATCACCATGGAATAGAGTTCTTCACCCGCGCTGCATCCGGCGATCCAGACTTTCAGTGACGGATAGGTCCGCAAGTGCGGGATGACGGATTCGCGAAGAGCGAGAAAGTAGGTCGGGTCGCGGAACAGGTCACTGACTTGAATGGTGAGATACGACAGCAACTCCGGCAGGACGGCGGGTTCATGCAGAACGCGATGCTGCAGTTCCGAAATGGACCGACATTCGAAATGCTCTTTCGCCTGCTTCAAACGACGCTTGACGGACGCCATGGAGTATCCGCGGAAGTCGTAATGGTACTGGTGGAAGATTGCATCCAGCAGCAATCGAGTCTCCAGGTCTTCAGCGAAGTCAGTCACGATCGAATCTCCGTTCTAGCGTGGCATCCAGACACGGACGAGCGACAGCAGCTTTTCAACATCCAGTGGTTTGGCCATGTAGTCGTTTGCTCCGGCGTCGAGGCATTTTTCCTGATCATCTTTCATTGCTTTGGCCGTCAGCATGATGATGGGGAGCTTCTTCCACTCGGGCCGAGAGCGGATTTCACGAGTGGCCGTAATTCCGTCCATTTCCGGCATCATCACGTCCATCAGAACCAGATCAATGCTGTGTTCCGATGGCTCACGCGACCGTTCCAGCGCTTGTATTGCCTCGCGGCCGTTTCGGGCAATTTTGACGACCGCACCACGTGGTTCCAGCAGGCTGGTCAAAGCGAACACATTGCGAACGTCATCCTCGACAACCAGCACGTGGCGCCCTTCCAGAGCAGCGTCGCGACTACGAGCTTTCTCCAGCATCCGCTGTTGCTCAGCCGGCAAGTCCGATTCAACTTGATGCAGGAAGAGTGTGACTTCGTCGAGCAGGCGTTCGGGAGATTTCGCTCCCTTGATGATGATTGACTTGGAATAACGTCGCAGACGATCTTCTTCTTCAGTCGATAATTCTCGACCCGTGTAGACGATGACGGGCGGGAACGAATACGTGTCTTCGCGGCTGAGTGTTTCCAGCAGCGAATAGCCGGATGCATCTGGCAGCGACAGGTCCAGGACCATGCAGTCGAAGGTGGCTTCTTTCAAGTTGGCGAGACATTCGGCGGCAGTCTGGGCACCGACCGTCTCGACTTCCCGGGAACCAAGCAACCGTTGCATGCTGTCCAACTGAACGGGGTCGTCCTCGACTACGAGGACTCGCCGCATTCGTTGTGAAAACTTCGTTTCCAATTGCTGCAGCGCTTTGACCCGTTCCTCACGTTGAACCGGCTTCAGCATATACCCGACCGCGCCAAGTGACATCGCGGTTTGACTGTAGTCACTGGCTGAGACCACATGCACGGGAATGTGACGCGTGCGAGAGTCGTGCTTCAAGCGGTCTAGTACGGAGAGTCCCGAGTTATCGGGAAGCCCCACGTCCAGAATCACAGCGTTGGGCAGGTATTGGATCGCGATTGCCAATCCTTCTTCGGCGGAGTTCGCAATCAGACACTGGAAGTTTGATTCGTGAGCCAGATCGTAAATGATTCTGGCAAACGTCTCGTCGTCTTCGACGGCCAGAATGATGCGACCGTTTGCATTGAGTTGTTCGCGATCGTCTTCGACGCGACGTGTACGAACCCTAACCGGCGCATCGACTCGCGGGGGTTCCGCAAGCGCGCGCGCCGGGGGCTGCGTCGAGAATGGTGAAGTTGCGACAAACGGTCCGGCGGCCTTTGTGATCGAGATGCGCGGTTTGACGCGAGCAGCGTCATACGTTTCTGGAATCGTGATCGTGAACGTGCTTCCCTTCCCGGGCTCGCTCACCAATTGAATCTCACCACCGAGCAGACGTGTCAATTCGCGCGAGATCGACAGTCCCAGGCCGGTTCCACCAAATCGTCGGTTCGTCGTTCCGTCAGCCTGGCGAAAAGCTTCAAAGATGATCTGCTGCTGATGGACAGGGATTCCGATTCCGGTGTCGCGCACATGGAACGACACCTGACCTGCCGGAGCGCGGCTCACCGTCAACTCGACGTGCCCCGCCTCAGTAAATTTGAGTGCGTTGGAAAGCAGGTTTTTCAGAACCTGCTGCAACCGCATCCGATCCGTTTCCAGATGCTGCGGACAATCGTCGCTGATATTTGTCTGGAACCGCAGACCTTTCTGCTCAGCGACCGCGTGAAATGTGTCTTCGATGTCCTTGAGAATCTGAGAAAGCCGGACGGATTCGGGGTGGACTTCCATGTGTCCCGCTTCGATCTTCGAAAGGTCCAGAATGTCGTTGATCAAGGCCAGTAGATCATTGCCAGCAGATCGAATGGTGTCAGCGTAGCGAACCTGTTCGTTGGTCAGATTTCCGGTCGGATTGTCGGCCAGTAATTTTGCGAGAATCAGAGATGAGTTGAGAGGGGTCCGCAGTTCGTGCGACATGTTGGCCAGGAAGTCGGATTTATATTGACTGGCCTGTTCCAATTCATTGGCTTGTGACTGCAGTGCCAGCCGCGATCGATTGACGTCGTCTCGCTGAGTCTCCAGCAATTGTGTCTGTTCTTCGAGTTGTGAATTCGTCTGTTCCAACTCTGTCTGTTGTAGTTCCAGTCGGTTTTGCGATTCTCGCAAAGCACGACCTTGCTCTTCCAGTTCTTCGTTCGAGACACGCAGTTCTTCACTTTGCGATTGCAGTTCTTCGGACTGGCGCTGGGTCTCTTCCAGCAGGTTACGCAGGTGGGCGCGGTAGTTGGCGGAGCGAACGGCGATTCCAAGATATTCGCTGACTCGCTGCAAGAGTTCGACGCTGGATTCTTCAAGCGGATGAACGAAACCCAGTTCGAGCACCGCATTCACCTTGCCCTCAGCGGCCATCGGACCGATCAGCAGGTGACGTGGCAGACTTTGTCCCAATGACGAGCCAATCGTCAAATATCCATCTGGAACGTCACGGACGATAAACGTGTGATTGTCTTTGGCGGCTTGACCCAGCAGTCCCTGTCCCCAGTCAAACTGTTGAGGCAGCTTTCCATTGGGCGGTACTCCGTAGGTCGAGACGATCCGGAATGTGCCGCCTTCGAGGGTGTAGAGCGCCCCTGCTTGTGCGTTCA
Organism: Schlesneria sp.; assembly: GCA_036499265.1. GTDB lineage: Bacteria > Planctomycetota > Planctomycetia > Planctomycetales > Planctomycetaceae > Schlesneria. Next base: position 14,333 of record DASYEA010000399.1, read on the forward strand.
GATATTCAGCCAGGAAACGCAGGGTGGCGTGGCCAAGTTGCTGGATCTCGGGATCGCCGACCGTCGCTTCATTGATTCCATAACGGCCTTTTTGCAACCATTCCTCACGTTGTCGGGCCAATACGCTTCGCTGGACGAGATAGGCAACAGCCATCGAGATGGATGCTCCGAAGATCGCGGTCAGAATGCCGCTGATGACGGCGACCTTGTACGCGGTCTCCATGTCTTGCACGCGCTGCGCACGCAGACGCCGCTCTTCGGCCTCCATCTCTTTAAGGTTCTCGCGGATTGAATCCATCGCCGCTTTGCCGCGGTCGGTGGCGACGACCGCGCGCGCCTCGTCAAATCCCTTTTCTCTCCGCAGGTGGATGGACTCGTCGAGCTCTTTCAATTTTGAGTCGATCCACGCCCGAAGCTGTGGAACGCGAGACTGCTGTTCGATGTTGTCCTGAGTCAACTTTTCGATTTCAGTCAGGC
>DASYEA010000400.1:0-2219 GCA_036499265.1 Schlesneria sp.
GGAGCACATGGTGAACGGTGCCTTGCTCTGCATTCATAATTCGTCTTAATTGCGATTCGACGGTTATCCCATGACTTCTTCGCGCTTGGGGCCGAATCCATGGCAGTACAACCCGCTATGCGAATGATGACTGCCTTGTTGGCATGCCGATTGCCGGGATTTACACCAAGAATGCGGTGCCGCTCAAACTGACAATTTGGAGAACTCGATGAGAAGTGTCCCTCAAACTGATCGAGGTGGCTCGCCAACTTTTCTGGCTGACCAGTTCTCCGACACTATTGACGCGGTGTATCAGCATGCACTTCGCGAAAACCCTTCGCTTCGCAATCGTGTCGCCTACGCTGGCTATTTAGCTTCTCATGAGCGGGTGCTCGACGGACTTGAATGCTTCAGGCAGATCATTCAGGACGACGCACTCGCTGCCCAGCCGGTGCTCCGTCATGAGGTGGACGAACGCATTCTGGAAATCGAGTCACGATTGGAAAATGACCCGGTCCCCTGGCAATTGATCCACCACGTCTGAGCGACACCTTGCAGCGGACCGAATGGATTCCCCCCGACAAGCTGGCTGTGGATTTTTGGATCAATCAAGATGACGAACGAAAACTGCGATTCGCGGATGACAACCTTGTTCGACGCCCCCTCGGTAGCCGACACACCTTACAAACAACAGTCACCTGCTATCAGCGAGCGAATGACAGCGACCACCGCTGATACCGACATTCTGAGCGCAGCATCCGCAGCGCTTCATCACACTGGCTATGCACAACTGCGTGCCGTGAAATTGTACTGCCATCACGGGCGCATCGTCCTGCAGGGCAGGATTCCGACATACTTCTTGAAGCAACTCGCTCAAGAAGTTGTGCGTCATGTGCCCAACGTCAAAGAGATCGACAACGATTTGCGAGTTGTCTGCAGTCGATGAGGCCTCGCCTAGTTCCTGGATGACTTCTACTCGCCTCCATCGAGATAGGTGGGGAACTCACTCGATGGCGGCAATGTGGGCGGCATACGCCGTGTGCCACGTCAAGTAGCCTTCTCATCCCGTGAGAAGTAAGCCAACTGCGAATCCGTAATAGCCTCTGTATCGGAACGATGTCGGTCACAGCGTCGCGATCATCGACCTACTTCTCGCAGATCGAGAGGGCTACTGATGAGTAGCCCCGTCATCCAAAATCGTATCCCACCATGGTCGACGGCCAATCACACTAACTCTGTGTTTGGTGGCAAGACGACCTTACCGATTGCCAGATTTGCCGACCGCAACTTGCTTCGCAACGTGAACCGGCTGATCCCCAGGATCTCACTGGCTTTGGTCTGGTTGCCATTGGATTGTTTGACGGCTCGGGTCAGGATCAAACGATCAAAGTGTTCCAAGGCTCTACGATAGAGGTCCATTTGACCGGAGGAAAACCAGCCCTCCAGAACTTCGCCCAACCGCTGCCAATTCTCAGCAACAGCAGACTCCCCCTCGTGGTTTTCGGAAGGCCCATCCAATAGTGCCTGCGGCAGAAACTCGGGAAGCAGGACCGACCCCGATGATCTCAACAGCGCCTCTCGAATCGTGGCTTGCAGCTCACGGATGTTTCCAGGCCAGGAATATTTCGACAACAACGCGATGGCTTCAGGAGAGATGGACTGGATCGCCATGTCCATCTCACGACTGCAACGCGTGACAAAGTGCATCGCCAGCAAAGGAATATCCTCGCGACGCTCACGTAGCGGCGGCAGATGAATAGCGACGCCCCTTAAACGATAGTACAGATCTTTGCGGAAGCGTCCTTCCTCGATCCTCGATTCCAAGTCTTGATTCGTCGCGGCAAGGATCCGAACGTCAACGGGGATCGACTCATTTCCACCGACGCGTTCAAAGCACCGTTCTTCAAGAATCCGGAGGAGTTTCGACTGCGTATTCGGCGCCATATCTCCCACTTCATCGAGCAACAACGTTCCGCCATGGCACTGTTCGAACTTTCCGATCCGTCGGTGATCGGCACCAGTGAATGCCCCTTTTTCGTGACCAAACAGTTCGCTTTCCAATAGCGCTTCTGGAATCGCAGCGCAGTTGATCGCGATGAAGGGGCCTTGGTTGCGGTGACTGTGCTCAAAGATCGCTCGTGACACCAGTTCTTTGCCCGTTCCGCTCTCACCCAGGATCAGGACCGTGACATCTTGGGCGGCGACGCGCCCAATTTCTTTGGCCACCGTCTGCATCGCAG
>DASYEA010000401.1:0-4126 GCA_036499265.1 Schlesneria sp.
CGCCCACTGGGGTTCGATAGCAGATCACGAAAGCCGGGCACGCGTGGATGCGGAGCCCTGCACAATAGGGTGGGCAAGTATGGTTGAAGAAGGCCCATCGCGCTCAAGCATCAACCGTCGATCGCACCGAGTTCTTCGGCATCGACATCGATAATGCCGCTATCTTCGTCATGAATACTGTCCGTACTTCGGCGGGGCTTCATTGCCCACGACAATTCATGTCGCTTCAGCCAGGCGAGCAACTCTTCGCGCGAATGAACATGCAGTTTGCGATAAATGCTATTCATTTGTGTGCGGATTGTGTGGGGACTACGAAACAGTTGTGCTGCAATTTCTTTGCAGGATGTCAACCCACGTGAGACCCAGAAACTGATCTGTAATTCGGCTGGGCTAAGCTGCTGAAGTCGCCGTGCATCGAGCGAGTCGCCTTTTTCTGTGCTGGCCAGAATGATACTCGAATCCGTATCCAATGACGTGTCGACTTCGCTGAAGCCATGCTGCAGGATCTCAGCATCGGGTGAGACGACAATCAATTCGACATCGGCGAGTGCCAGTCGGTCAGCGAATACAACTTGCGTGTCGCAGTTCGGTGTCAACAAAACTCCGTTAAGACGAGTGCCACCCGTTGAGTCAAGGTCGCGAACCAAAAGCGTTTCACCGTTTGACCAGATTCTTAAATGACGCCTGGAAACTGTTAAGTGAGTCTTTGGGATCACGATTTCATTGTCAAACGCGCGACCGACAATCTGGGGAGTAGAATAGAGGGCGCGAAGCCAGGTGGCTGGCGGAACATTTGTCATCAACAAGTAGGCGAGTATGGTCATCGAAATTATATAGATACGAACTATTGATGCAGAGAACGGACGTCGTCGAGCGTCAGGAATTACCGGGTGGGAAATTGCTCAGGCGCGACTTCAACGTGACGGAACAGATGTTGCTTAAGCGTTTCGTATCTGGTGATGCGACGTACGAGTTCGGTGTGCGAACGAGCACTAAGCTTTTTCATGAGAGAAGCTTTGCGAAGTTCGATTGCTCTCTCGGTGAGATTCAGTTGCACGGAGATTGATTTGTTAGTCTGCCCTGTCAGTACTGATTCCAAGACTGCTCGTTCCTTTGGCGTGATACTCCGCATACGAATGCTGAAGTCCTGTAGAAATTCGATGGGATCGTGGTCTGCCGGGCTCGAATGGATCGCAATTCGCGACGGGATATCGACTAATCGGAACGCAACTCCTAATGAGTTCAAATGACGCATCAAAAGCTGGCGCGCGGCCGGAGTGCCTCCGTGAACAAGGAGCACTGGCTCATCGTCTGTGAGCAGGGCAGAGGTATTTGTCATTATCGTCGAATGCACGTTGCGTTGTATCCTTTGAACGCGAAGGTCTTCCTTGTCTGTCTGTGACGAGCGAAGAGCTGTCGGCTGGTGGGTGAATTGCGGGTGTGGAGAGTTTTAGGAGAGGGATTCCACATGGTCGTCGTGCAATTTCACGATTGCCCCTTGTTGCAGGAAATTGACGGCGACTTCGAGATAGCTTTCCCCCTGATGTGTCAGGACGTCGCCTACGATGCCGGAAAGCGGTCCGTGCCTAATTCGAACTTGTGTTCCTGCTCGAAGGTGAGCGGTGACTTGTAGCGGAATTCCGAGTTGCAGAAGTTGTTGGATTTGACGGAGGTCACGAATCAGTTCAACTCCGTCACCAACTTCCAGCGTCTGGGAGGCGAGATTTGTCTGCAGAACTTGGCATCTCTGATCCCTGTTGCATCGTACGAAGACGTAATTCCCAAACATGGGTAGATACGAGGTTCGGACTCTTCCCGCGGCCGAGCGAAATCTATTTGGGAGAAGTGGGCAATAAAACGCGATCTGCATCGAACGCAGTCGTCTCATCAACTCCTTCTCCTGGCGCGATCGTGTGTAAATCGCCAACCAGCGCGAATCGGCTTGCGCATCCTGGCGGAGCAGATCGTCTGGATAGACATCTGATTCGCATGCAAGAATTGGCATTGGTATCCGTTCCAACGCGATCAAAGCGTCTTAGGTGGGGAAAGCTTGCGGGGATCAAGGAGGATGTGACGGCTCGAAACTCTTCTAGTGCGACATGCTGGTACCGCATCAAATGCACGCAACCAATTCGGCTCCCCGAATCAGTCCTTTTTGATATGGATCCGGATTGCCGAGGAGCATATGACAAAGGGGCAAGTGGTGTGCCCGACAAGCCGCCGACTGCGGACACGTTCCAGCACTTCTTCGGAACTCCTCCAGGGGAACGCTTTGTAGGTCGTTGATAATTGCTGTTCGCAAAGTGATTTAGGATAAGGGATTCGGAAGTCCGAATGTGACTGACATGCTTCGAAACTAATGGCTCCGCCGAGCCAAGAAGGGAGCTATGGCGACGGAGATGGGGTGCGCCGCTTGCAAAATTTGATAGTTGCATGCGGAAGAGTTGATCTCCCGATGTTTTGAAACGTCTACGCCGCCTGTGTGCAGCTTGAAAGTTCATTGCTCGGCATGTTGAGACGTTTGCGGATGGGCCGGCAGGCCCTGTGCGCGATGAGTAATCAACTGCATGCGGGGACAAAAGCCGACGCCCATTCCACAGGACGTTTCAATGGCCGCGCTCAGTAGCTGAATCGTGTTGGCAATTCAGAGCGCAATCGCTTTCGCACCGGTGATCTGTGATAAGTCGATCTGGTCGCTGGGAGGTCAATTCCGGTGCCCAGTGTATCGACGCCGGTGATGCGGGTGCAGACGAGGTGGTTGGGCAATGTTGCGGCGTTTGCGTCATTTGTCCTTGCGTAATGGTGCAGGCTGATGCACATGCATCTGACAACTGCGGGGTCGCAAGACCATCATTGGCAGTTGTCGTAAATCAATGGCAGGACGCACTTGGAATGAATCGGATAAACGCATTTTTCATCGTGAGAGGATTGTGGGTCGCTGTTGAACTTGCAGCCTTCCAAGATTCACAACTCGACGCCAATCAAAATCGAGGGCTGAAGTTTGTTGGAGATGCCTTGTTGCTTCATTGCTCGGAAGACCGCAAGGCAGAGAATGATGAGTCGGATGTACGCACAATCCTGTGTACGGCCGAAGAACGGTTTCGTGAACTTCACCATCAGTGAATAGATAACGTCGCGGTGCGACTCGCTTGATCGATTCGTAAGTGAGAAAATCAACCACGATGATAAACGCAAGCGAACTGTTGCAACCGGAAGGTTGTGTTCATTCGATATTCCGCCGATCGCAACGACAAATACTGATGGGCACTGACTTGAGTACAACTCTTAGTTGGGCAAGTACGAGTAATCGTGGCTTCAGGACTGTTCGCCACAATGGCGAGTATTCTCCGAAATTTGTAGATGGACTCGACGCTGCGAATAAGCAATGACCGCCTTTGGCGCCTTTCGCAACACTTCTGAACGATGGCGATCCAGCGATTACCTCGCTGCCTGACTGAGTCCTTTGCGGGCCGTAGTCGCAATGTAAACTAGCCAAGTTTTTTCGACGCCGGAAATAAGTTGCTTGACAAAACAGACATGCTGTCTACATTGTGTCTGAGTCGGCAATCGAACTCATCTGACAATTCTTGTAATTTCATCAACCCGTCTTCCCTTTCGGCTTCTGGAGGTCTTCGTGATCTTCCTTAAATTCATTGCCCTGGCGTTGGGGTTGACCATTGCAGGGGCCGCTGGCGTGTGGGCCGAAGAGGAGCCCGCGAAACGGGTGGCGTCTCGAAAATTGACAAGCGATCAGTTGTCGACCTGGATCGACGAGCAATTCGCCGCCGCTTGGCAGGAATCGAAGGTAGTACCGCCGACAGTCGTCGATGATGCGACGTTCATGCGGCGGACGTTTCTCGATTTAACGGGATCGATTCCCAGCGTTTCCGAAGCCCGCGATTTTTTGGAGTATACGGGTGAACGGCATCGTGGCGTTCTGGTTGACCGGTTGCTCACGGAGTCTCGTCGTCCGGAAAAGTATGCGGATCGGACTGCTGCGCATTGGGCAACCCTGTGGCGGCGCATGATGGTGCCGGGAAATTCTCCGGAAGCGCAGATGGCGGTGGGACTGGAGCCGTGGCTCAAAGAGCAATTCGTGGCCAACGTTCCTTATAACGAATTGGCT
>DASYEA010000402.1:0-5422 GCA_036499265.1 Schlesneria sp.
GTCGACCTTCAGGCCCGCATCGGACGCCGTGTCGCCCCAGGCCAGCGGAGCCAGGCCATAGTGAATCGTCTCGGGATCCGATTCGACGATCGACTGGAACAACGGCACTGCCGCGCGATAGTTGCCATTCCACAATGCGCAGCGGACCAGTTGGGCGAGGATCTCGCGACGGACCCACCCTCGATCTTCTTCTTTCAGGGCCTGAGTCAGTTCCACCTTAGCTTCAGCGGCTTTGCCGTTGGACAGCAGTTGTCGCCCCTTCTCGTGATGAGCGGTATAGGCGGTCTGCACCTGAATGACATCTTCGCGCGGGAAACGCTTGAACCCCTCACCCGCTTTCGTTCGCAGGATGACTTCGCGACCGGTGTAGTCGTCGACATAGCCCGAATAGGGCAAGCGACTGCCACCTGGTTGTTGAATGATGACGCGATCCTGACCGGAGCAGATAGCAGTCGCGGTAATCAAGGATACACAAAGTAGACGGCACACTCCGTGTGCCACGTTCAGCACACGGAGTGTGCTGTCGACTCTGGAGATCTTGGAAGATTCGAGGACAAACCAAGAGGACTTGTTCGTGTCGATGAAGTCACGTCGTTGATCGGTCCGCGTGCTGACGCAGCGCGGCTCACCTGAAGACAACACTGGCACCGTGGGCTTGTCTTCAGTGGAAGACACGGCCATGTCGAGGACTCCAAGTCCAGAGGTATCTGCACAGCTTGGCATCATGGACAAATTACTTCGATTCCGTCGGATCGTCTAACCCTTGAATCGCGTCACATCGTGATAGCGGTACGATCCGCCGTTCTGATTTGCCAGCTTACGCAGGAAGTTCCCGATATTGGCATCGACACCCAGTTCTGGTCCCTGTCCGAATTCGATGCTGTGAATCCGCACTCGACCACCATTCATCGTTCTGATCCGTTCCAAGTCCTTCGGCCACAACGGCGGCTCGAGTGCGTCGGTCAGAAAGAAGATCACCTCGGGGTTCATCCGCAGCGCCATTTCCAGTGGGGGCAGGTGGTCGGTCCCAGACCCTGGCTGAATCCCCGAGATCTTCTGGCGAGCGAGGGTTTTGTTCAGATCGGTTGCCTTTGCCATCGTTGGCTTCGTTTCGTCGTGCAGTTTGATCAAGTGGGGTTTGTCGTCATAGAAGATGATCATGAACTGCTGGCGCTCATCGAGAGCCTGCAGGCTGGACATCAACGCTCCCTTGGCGACCTGCATCGCGTTGTGGCTGGTCATGCTGCCCGAAGCATCGATCACAAACACCACTTTCATCCCTTCGTCGCGAGTCCCCATGAACGACGTGCCGGGAACCCCTCCTCCGCCGGGGCCACCGCTGCCGTACATCCCCTTGGCAGGTCGAACTCCCCCTTGCGACTTCACAGATTCGTAGGGATTTTCGACACCTCCGCCCGCCCCACCGCCGGCAGGAAGGCTGAGCCCCACGCCGACACCGACGCCAGGCTGAGTGGGAACATCGGCCGTCGGAAGGCTGAGAGCGGCTGGTGGTCGGTCGCTGGTGGCATTTGTTGGAGTGCCTTGATCTGGACGGCCAACGGGTTCAATCGCGATTTCGGTCGCAGCCCCTTCCTGGGGATCGCCAGGAAGCTTGCTGTCGATGCCAGTTCCAGGCCCATGGCCATCTCCGGGCCGATCAACAATGAGGCCGATCTGATCGGATGACTGGTTCGAGAAGCCGGCGGGGCCGCCGCGAAAAGTGCTCATCGTCACAGCAATCACGAGAATCAACGTCCCATGAATCGCAAGCGACAAAACGTAAGGCATCATGAGGCGACGTGGGGGCCGGTCGGCTAGGATCATCCGATTGCGAGCAGATATTTTGACACTACTCATCGCAGCCTCCGGTGCTCCCCAATCGGGAATGCCCCGTCATCGTAGCCAATCTCCTGGAGATTGGGTGAGCAAAAACCCTCCTGGTCTCGCGGTCCATCGGAGTCCAACGATCCGTCTGCCGCTGGCCGCCAACCTTAAGCCTGAACCACAACATTGGTTGCGGCCGGACCTCACCCCAGACGAACTCTATGCCTGTCGGCAGATTCAGTCAATTCGAGATAGGATTCCGCCTGTATACAACGTAATCCTTGATGGGATGAGCTCTTCCACTGACACGCAGTGGGGATTGTCGAGTTTGATAAGGCTGCTTCTCGACCCTTCGAGCTTGTCTCGATGGATTCGGGCCCTTTGCACTACATTACGGGCCGATCGCCTGCGTAGTGCAAAAGCCGGAATCCACCGAGATAAACTCGGTGGGGTCGCCGGAATTGTCGGCTGAAGCCAGGCAAGAGGACTCGCACGCTGTCACTTTTACCCCTCGAACTTCCGCTCTACATCACACCTGCGATCGGATCGGCGTGGTGGCCGAAGAACACCGGGCGATTGGCTGATGTGTAGAGCGGCTTTGAGCGATCGATGCCCAGCTTTTCGTAGATGGTGGAGGCGTACTCTTCCGGTGTGTGCGGCGAGTCCAGCACATAGCCTGCTTCGTCGTCGGTCTTGCCGATGACAACGCCACCTGGGACTCCGGCACCCGCGAAGACGATCGAATAGGCATCGGTCCAGTGGTCGCGGCCTTGGAAGCCGTTCAATCGAGGTGTGCGGCCAAACTCGGTAATGAAGCAGACCAGTGTCTCGGCCAGCAGGCCGCGCTGATCCATGTCTTCGATCAGACCAGCGAATGCTTTATCGGTACTGCCCATCATTACCCACGTGCCGATTCCATAGCGGCCTTCGCCACCCGCCTTATTGCGGACTGTGCCGCAGGAGCCTGACGTGTAGATCAGATCGTGATGATCCCAGTTCAGCAGGAAACCACCGGGGAGATCTTCCGAGAACGGCCACAACACATCGACGGTGACAAATCGAACGCCTGATTCAATCAGCTTGCGGCCGACCAGGTAACAGGCACCGCGATGACCGCGGCCATACAGTTCGCGCGTCGCTTGCGATTCGGTCTTCAGATCGAACGACTTGGAAACCTGCGAACTGGTCAGCGTGTCGAACGCCTGCGAATAGAATCGGTCCATCCCTTCCACGTCGTGACCCGAACTGAATCGCGAGTCGAGCGAACTGAGCATCTGTCGGCGGCCGTCCAGTCGGCGCCCATTGTTTTCACCTCGCGGCAACAGATCGGCGACCTTCCAATCGGGCGACGAGACATCGCGGCCACCCGTTTTGAACACGCGTGACGCGGCGGGCAGGAAGCCTGTTCGCGCGGCGGCGTTCTGTTCGCTGTTGCCGGGGACCATGATATAGGGCGGCAGGTCGCGACATTCGCTCCCCAGGATCTTGGTGGCGATGCAGCCGACATCGGGCATCTCCAGGGGACTACTGGGATGCGATCCCGACAGCATGTACTGCGTTCCGTCGGGATGTCCGTTCGCGCCGGATTTGGGATGCCGCATTGAACGGACCACGGCTAACTTGTCGGCGACGCGCGAGGTATGTGACAACAACTCGGTGAACTGCATTCCCGGTGCGGTCGTGGAAATCGGCTTGTACGGGCTGCGATGATCGACGGGAGCGAATGGCTTGGGATCCCACGTGTCCATCTGCGACACGCCGCCCTGCTCCAGGATGACCAGCGCATTCTTGGCGGCCGGTTTGATCCCGCTGGATTCCGCCTGAGCCTGCAACGCCAGCCACTGCGGCATCGACAGCCCGAGCACTCCCGCCGAGCCGACTTGTAACGCTCGACGACGAGACAACGAACCATCAAACGGATTCGGCAGGCTCATAGCAGACGACTTTCGGCAGGGACAGATCCGGGTGGGGCACTTCAATCATCGGCAGGATTCACAGGGGTGGTTAATACATTAACGAAAGCCGATACCAGAAGGAAGTGCGGGTTTCCCCAAGGGATTCGCGACAGAGAAGAGTTGAACCACGGAATACACGGAACACACGGAAGAAAGTTCAAAGAAAGAAGTAAGAGAGAGAGAGAGAGAGAGAGAGAGAAACACAGAGGACACGGAGAAATCGACAGTTCTTCAAAGGTCTTAATTCCGTGCGTTCGGTGTATTCCGTGGTTCAATTCCTTTGCCCTCTGCTCCGTGTCCTCTGTGACTCTGTGTTTCAAATTCTTCTCTTAACTTCGAGAAGACCTTTCACGCATCCGAGGCGTTCGTGAGCTGACCTCGCGCGAAGATTACCGACCAGGGTTCTTTCAGGCGCAGCAGCCAGGCCATTGCCAGGAATGTCAGGCCGCCGGCTGCGAGAGGGACCAGCAGCTTCAGGCCGCGTAGTTTGAGTCCGTCGTCGGGGGCCGCGGGCAATGTCAGCAGCAGGCAGGCGATGCTCATGACTGCTACTGCGATCAGTGTGCGGACGGCGGTCCACGCGATTTCTTTCCAGAGCAACTGTCCCACTTTGTGCTGTAACAGCAGGGATGTCACCGCGCATTGCAATGCTGCGACCAGTGCCGTCGATAGCGCTAAGCCTCGTCCTCCCAGCGGCCAGATCAGCGTGAGATTCAGAGCGACATTAAGCAACATCGCGCCCAGCCCGACATACATTGGCGTCAGGCGATCGCCGATGGCGTAGAAGCCACGTTGCAGGATCAGCAAGGCGCAGTAGGCCCACACTCCTGACCCATAACACAAGATCATGTCGCCCGTCATCGCCGCCGCGGCTGCATCGAACTTGCCATACTGAAAGAACAGCGTCGCCAATGGATGAGCGATTAGCATCAGCCCGGCACTGGCAGGCAGACCGATCGCCAGCACCAGTCGAATCCCCAGCGACAAGTCGCCGCGCAGCTTATCGAATTCACCTCGTTGCGCATGCTGAGTGAACAGAGGGAACAGCACTGTTCCCAACGCGACGCCGAAGACACCCAATGGAAACTGATACAGTCGTTGTCCCAGATACAAAGCCGTGGCCGTGCCGGCGTGAAGTGGATAAGCGGGCGAGCCGGGCAGCGGCATCAGGGGCCCGGCTCCGGCGGGTCGAGCGAATCCCCACGCGATGAAACTATCGAGCATCCCATTCAGTTGAGTGATCGAGAGTCCCACGACGACCGGCAACATGACGCGAGCGATCCGTCCGACAACACCTGTTGCCGATCTCCAGTCGGATCGATATCCGAATCCACAACGCCAGACGACGGGCAACAGAAACGCCAGTTGTAGTGCTCCGGCCACGACAACAATCACCGAAGTGGCCTGCACCTGCTGAATGGGATCGGACCAGTAGATCGGGATCGCCCACCAGAGCGCGGCCAGCCAGACGACGTTCAGCACGACGGGGACCAGAGCGGGCCAGACGAACCGGCCTAAGGCGTTGAGGACCGCTCCCAGTTGGGCCGCCAGGCAGATCAGGATGACATACGGCAGCAGTGTCGCCGTGAGCTGACAGAGCAGTCGCGTTTCCTCGGCAAGATCAACGAACGAAACCAGCGCGG
>DASYEA010000403.1:0-3539 GCA_036499265.1 Schlesneria sp.
CGATCGAACGCCTCGAAGTGACCGACCGCAACCAACCGAGCCGGATAGCGCGAGGCCAGGAAGAACTCGCCGTGTCGTACGACGTGCCAGGTTTCGAAGTAGATGTTCAATAACTTTGAGCGATCCCACGCGTCCTGCATCACGACGACGTCGGGGTTGAACCGACCGATCTCTGCCAGCACACTCGCAAAGTCCGGCTTGTAGTCCTGGACGTTGCAGCTGAGAACTTTCAGCTTGAAGCCATCCAAGTCATCGACTGATGCTGTAGTCCACTGCGCGACAGGAAGCGTCAGTCCCATAATCGGACCAGCCACCGTGGCGATCGAAATCAGATTTACCAGGATCACAGATCGGCCATAAACGACCGACAACACCAGCAAGAGCAGAGCGGGAATGAGGTAGGGTGAGCGGGGCGCGTAGGTCATCGCCGAACTGAACCACCAGTTCTCTGAGACTGCGAACAGGAGGGCGCTGATGACAAACAACAGGGCCAGATTGACCCAGGAAAGTCGCGTGACCCAGCGCGTCATCACTGAAGACTTCGCACGAGGTGGGGCCGACGCTGACATCACACGCCTATCCGTATATTCCGTTTCGAATTTTGAATGGGTGTATGACAAAGTCCGATTTCCAGCAATCGCAGGTTGTTGGCCATCTCATGCGTGAGCGTGTTCAGGTCGGTGCATTAGCTAACAGGAGACCAATTCAGAGATTCCCGCAGTCGACTTCAGATTCGGCTCTTTCTGACCCTGTTCCGCCTGACGGACGAGTTGAGCCATTTCCCAGGCGGACACGTAGTGATAGCGGAAGTTTGGCTGCAGGGCATGAAGTTCCGCCAGTTCATGGTGAAACAATCGCATCTTTTCGCCGAGCAACATTTCCATATTGGCCGGTTTGCAACCATGAGTATGTAACTTGACGAAGCGCCAGTTCGGTCGACCTTGGACGGTAACGCCCGCCTCGAGCCACACATGCAAACGACGCAGGGAAGGGGGGTGATTGCCCAGCAAATCACCATTCTCGACCCGTGGCAGAATGCCGAATTTCTTACGAGTGAAGTCGAACGTCAGCGGGCCTTGGATCATTAGCAAGCTGTTGTCAGGTTGGCTGCCACCGACCTTCGCAAGGACTCCGTGATCGTGAGATTTGCATTGGCCGGGGATATCTGAGGCGTAGTAGATGCTGTTGATCGTCCGCGTTTGGGTATCGCTGGGAGCCGACGGCATCGTGAAGTCGGCATAGCAGCCGGTCTTCAGTAGAATCGGGATCTCATGATCGACGCCGCACCAGCGACCATCGGGGCGAGAATTACACAAGGCCCAGTTGCCGTGAATGAATCCGTAGACAATCTTACCTGTGACGGGATCTCGCCGAAGGACACCATGCCGATGGTAGAGGGCATCGCGGAAGATCGATAATTTCTCTTCCAACCCTTCCGGCGTGTCGTTGTCGTGGTGCAGATGAATATCGACTTCGCCAAATCCATTTCCGCAGAGTTCCGCCAGCGGGTCGATGTAATCAGGTTGATATTGATCTTGCGGAAAGAAAAACGAATGTCGAGGTGGGCGGCCATCGACGTCGCGGAAATCACCAAAGAGACGTGGGTAATCTTCGCACCAGCGGTGGACGCGCCCGACAGCGGTCTCACGCGTGGGATTGCCGTATTCAGGCTCGTAGTGATCGCAGATCGCGATGAAAACATCGATCGGTTCGCGATCGAGAACCACCTCGGGAGCTGCTTCACGCGGAGAGATATAGGCGGGAACCCATTGGTGCAGGCCGCGTGCTTTGATTGCCGCACGTAGTCGCCAGATGGCCAGCGAGATCAGCGTCAGGAGCAGCATGATACCCAGCGTTAGAAGAGTTCCGAAAATCGACACGATTGGCCTCGCGGTCATGGTTGGGGGGGCATCAGAATCCATACTGATGCGCGGATCTCTCCGCGAAAGACTCTACGCCGCTTTTTGCCACGTGACTCGATATTTCGCGAAAAGGGCGTCCCAAAGTGCTGCAGCAGTCGTGAGGTTCAACGTCACAAACATCAGAGGCGGTCCAAACAGACGCGACCCACGTCCACTCAATTGATAACACCAGCCGATAACGGCCGCCGAATAGAAACCCGCTTGCAGAACTAATAGCACGCGGTATGCAGGCAATTCTAACAACCAGAGATTGGCTGCCAGCGCAACCAGCATCAACACTGGTGACGCCAACCTCAGCAACTTATGTGAGACGTATTCGAACCACAGAGGATTGCACCAGGGAAGAGTCCATTGCGGAAACAGCGTGACCAATTGAGCCACCCCGGCAATCGTGCGCCGCTTGCGGACGGACTCTTGTCGCGTCGACTTCGACGGTTCATCGAAGACTTGAGCCGTCGGCTCAAACAAACAGCGATAGCCGCGGACGACGGCCTGCATTGGAATTGCGACGTCGTCCAGAATGGTTGCTGCGGGAATCGGTTGGAAGAGGCATTTACGAATCGCGTAGCAGGCCCCAGTGGCTCCGGGAACGCCGCGACCGCGACTTTCGCAACGACGGATAAACTTTTCGTATCGCCAGTAAAATCCGATCCCCGCGGCGGCAGTGGTCTGCGTCGGGTCGCTGCGCAGGACAAGTTCGCCAGAAACGACTCCCACGGACGGGTCATCGAAGTGGTCTAACAGGCGTTGGATGCAGTTTGGATCAAATAGCTGGCGAGCGTCTGCCAACAAGACAATGTCGGATTGGCAAGTCGGAACCAGATCGTTCAAGACCGAAGGCTTGCCGCGCCGATTTGCGAATGGGACAACTCTCACTCGATCGTCGCCGCCAACAGCCAGAACTTGCGCGGTTTCGTCTGTCGAACCATCGAGCCCAATCAGAATCTCACGGATGGCACTCGCATTGGTCGACGCCAACAGGCTTTCGATCTTCTTCGGCAGGGTTTTCGCCTCGTTGTGAGCCACAATCACAATCGAGACGGACAGATGGCCGGCTTGCGAAACAGGCAAGTCCGCAGCCACACTGTTTGTTCGTGCCTTCAACCAGACGAGCAGCGGATAGCCGATGTAGATGTAGCCTACGACCGAGAGGCAAGTCCAGAGGATGAGTTGCAGTCCAATGATCAGCGTCATGTTCAGTTTCCTCGCCCGCGCGAGTGACTCGCCACCAGAGTATTGAGCAAATCGGCCAGTTTCCTTGTTTGCGATTTGCGACTGAATTCGTCCAACGCTGATTCATCGATCGATGTCGGCTGCGAATCACCGATCGTCGACAGTCGCTGCTTCAGCCAGTTGCTGATCTCATGCCCCTGGTTCGGAGCGAACTGGCCCTGTGGATAGAACCGGCGAACAATCTCTGCCGTTTCTCCCGACGGGCTGATTGTCAGCATGTCTTTGCGAATCGCCAGGTATTCGAACAACTTGGCCGGGACGACTCGGTCTGCTCCCGGCACGTCACTGAGCAGCAGGCACAGACTGCTGGCGGATCTGAGCCATTGCAGTGCTTGCGAATGCTCGCAGTAGTCGATCGTGATTAACTTGGCGGCAGTATTCTTC
>DASYEA010000404.1:0-3178 GCA_036499265.1 Schlesneria sp.
ATCGGTTCCATAACTGACGGTCTTCGCTGCCGAACGCTTTGCCAGGCCAAGGGTATCGCGAACGAACTCGGATTGAGGATCACCGTATAAGGGCAGTCCGCGGCATTCGAAATTAAAGCCCAAGCCACATCGTTTTGCCGCGGCCTCGGCTCGCTGAACCAGCAGATCGCCATCTTGGCCCGGCATCGGTCGGAAATAGACCGTGCAGACGCTTTCCGGAGCAGTGGTATTGACCGCGCAGTGATGATCGTTGATCCCGATGTTCCAACTGATTCCTGGCGGATCGAATTCGTCATTGCGCCACACGGGATCGGTAACGGTTTCGTCGTACAGCGACTTCATCTCGGACAGGAACGGGATCATCGCGACATTCGCATTGATGCCATCGCGCGTACTGGAATGTGCTGCTTTGCCGCGCGAGGTCACTCGAAAGCCATAAATCCCTTTATGCGCGTAGACAACATTCAATTCCGTCGGCTCGCCGACGATCGCGCGAGTCTGGCCGCGCACCATTTCATGATAATATTCCGACGATTCGGCGACTCGTCGGGCTCCGTGAAATCCGACCTCTTCGTCCGCGGTGCAGATAATGTAGAGCGGCGAAGCCAGCGAACTGTCAGCGACGCGACCGGCCGCCGCCAGCATACAGGCGATCGATCCCTTCATGTCGCAACTGCCACGACCGTACAATCGACCATCGCGAACTGTCGGAACGAAGGCCCCATGTTCGGTGATCGACCAGGTATCAGCCGGAACAACATCCGTATGCGAGAAATAAGCGAGCCCGCCTGTGCCGATTCCTTTGCGACCAATGATGTTTGTCTTCGGGACGCCTTGCGGATCGAGAAACTCCTGCCGTTCAGTTTGAAAGCCCAGCGAACGCAGGTGTCGCTCGACCACGTCACTGACAGGCCCATTGGAATCGCGGCTGACAGAAGGGACCGCGACGAGCGATTGCGCATATTCCAAGGCATCGGACACGAAAGGAACTCCACGGAAGGCATCGTTTTGAACGAGAGTCCATTCTGAACAGATCGCCGCTTTCGCTCAACCTCAATCAATAATCCGAATCGCTCGCAAAGAAAAGCAAAGCATTGGACAAAGTAGAAGACACCCCCGTGTGCCGTGAGTCTTCAAGACTGATGTGTGTGCTCCGCTTCCGCGAACTCGCTCGACTCGACTCGTGTCAAACAAAGTATGCCATCTACGAAGATAAAATTAGAAGTCGATCTTCGCGCGCATTCCAACCAGCAGAGCGGTGCTCGTGCGTTGCAGGAATGGATCCAGAATCTGGATATCGGGAGTGACGTGAAACCAGCGCGTCACGCCGATGTTGTAGAACAGTTCGATCGCCTGTTCGTTTTGAACAGGGACGAAGGCTCCCCCTTTAAGGCGATCGCTGAGTCCGAGATACGAATAGCCAATACCAAACGTATCGAGCTTACGAGTCGTTAGCGGGCTGGCTCCCGCCAGTCCCACACTGGAGAACCAGCGAATCGGGCTCGGCTGACCGTCGGCAACGCCAAGATTCCCAAAGACTCCCCACACCCGCTGCGGATTATCGGGTGAAACATAGAACGCTTGATCGTAGTTGTAAGCGAACGACCAGGAGCCCGTGTCGACACCTGTCGGAACGGTCACCGTACCGGAAATCGGATTGAGGTAAGGCGATCCCTGGATGTTGTTATACGACCCGCTGCTGTAGGACCCTGAGAGTCCTTGATGTCCCGGCAATTCCCAGAACTGCGTTGGCACGTTGACCTGCCAGAGAAATGTGGCGCCATTGTTGAAGAAGGTCTCGAAGCCACTCACGGTGGGAGTGTTGTTCGTGTCGAGGATGAGCGCCGAAACAACAGGCTCGTAGTTTTTGAGATAGGCGAACCCCGCCCCCAAGGTCGAATAGGGTACGGTTCGGATGTAGACAGGATTGAACATCAGCGAGGTGTTCATAAAACCATCGATCCCGGCGGCTCCAGTCAATTGCTGCTTGAAGCCATCGAAGACGTTGATCTTCCCTGCGAACACCATCGTGTTTTCAGAAAGGAACTGAGTGAATTTCACGCCAGTGAGTGCGGTCACCGAGCCGGTCGGCTGCGGAAAGGCAAGCATCAAGTTGGTGGGCAGAAAGGTGCCGGGCAGACCATTGGCGGACTCGCCGTAGCGGGTTTCCGCATGCAAATCGATGAAGAAGCCTTTCGGCAACCCCAGCTTTTCGCCGTTCACGTTAAGAAAGTAGTCGGCGCGCCCGCCATATTCGAAGGCTCGAGACAGCCCGCCAGCAACATCACCTTGATAATACTGAGTGGAACTGGCATCGAATGTCACTCCGCAATCACGCAGATCGCTGCGACTTCCACCCCAATCACCCGTCAGCTTCATTCGTTCGAGCAGTGGACCACCGTAGGGCGGTGGCACAGGTGGAGATGGCGGAGGTTGTGGCGTGACGAGAGGGACGATTGGCGCGACGGCCGTCTCGGAATTCCCCCCGTCAGACTGGGCACCGCATCTGGAATCAAGCGTTGTCGCGACGAGGACCACGAGGGCCCATCGAATTGCAAGCTTTGCAATTGTCGGCCGCGACATGACACGACTTCCTGATATTCGCAGTCAACAGAGACCGGGTCCTTCCGTGAGATGCCCGGAGCGATATTTGTATCGGTTCCACCGAAAATATCACGCGATTGCAAGTTGTCGGCCGAAGTGGAAACGCAGGTGGATCGCCCTGTCTTAATGAATATTCCAGTTGTAGCGATTGTTTGGCGACTGCCGGAATCAAGGCTATTTATTGAAGAAAGCCCCTCTCGCTCGGCGAACGAGAGGGGCGTCGCACGTATTACTACTTCGCCTGCGCCTCCAGGCTACGGTGCAGTTTGTCCATCAATTGATCGACGCTAAAGCTGGCGGCACGCTGGCTGGGCGGAAACTCCCGGAAGGTCTCCAGAAATTTCGCAGTCCCGGCCTGAGCCCCGTACAGCACGAAGGCCCGATCAAGGAACCAGTCATAGTAGGTGTTCGAGGTCACGTCCGCTCGTTCATACGGATCGGCCCGCAGGTCGAACAGTTTAGGTAGACGGAGTGGAGTAAACGGTTCGGCCCACACTCGCAATGTGCCGGGAGCTCGCTGTTCCATGAATACAAGCTTCCAATTCTCAAAGCGAACTCCCACCAGATCACCATC
>DASYEA010000405.1:0-5144 GCA_036499265.1 Schlesneria sp.
TCTTCTCACGAAGACGCAGTTTCGGTCGGCTTCAGGATTCAAACTCTAAACTCCTGGCATGGACTTACACCCTGCTGTTACGATTCACTTGCATACGCACTAGCCTTCTCGCTCCGCCGAGAAGTAAGCCAACTGCGAATCCGCGCCCCCCCGGAAGTGTCGGAGTTGGATGGCTACGACGGCATCGCGTTCATCGCCTTGCTTCGCGGAACGAGAAGTCTGCTTGGGCGATTCGGTCACATCACACGGGGCGCTTCGTCGACTTTGCTGCCCCCACTATTCCACAGGCAGCGCCGGAACGGGCGGAGACGTTTCGGCCGGCGCTGCTGTCGCGGGCTGCTCTACAGGTGTCGCCGCAGGCTCAGTCGTCTCCTTGGCTGGCGTCGCCGCAGCGAAACCCGTCACTGGCACGATCGCCGATTGCAGAATCGCACGTCCAAAATCGGGACGACTGGGGTTGAGCTTGTCATTCTGAACCATGCCAATCAGGTACAACGGCCCCCGGATGGCTGGCTTGGCGACCGCTGGCAACTGGATCTTGTTCCCGGTCTCGTAGCGACTTAAGTATTCGTCCAATCGCTGCTGCAGTTCACCCACCGGCATCGACAGGGAAAACTTCAGTTCGCCCTTTTTGGCCGCCACGCCGCGAGCTCCTCCCGGCATCTCTCGCACCACCATGGCATGGTGCCGCATCCCGTTGGGCAACACGGCGTCGACGGACTCCTCAGCCAAAACCAATCGCAGCCGCAGTGACGGCAGATCTTCTTCCTTCATGCCGGTCGCCGAGGCCTCGACCAGCAACTCGTCGTTTTCGACTTTACCAGTCAACTGAATGCGAATCGGTGTCGACTGCTTCAGTCTTGCGTCGATGACGGTCCGAAAGATCGAATAGGCGGTCGCACTCGCCTGCATGAAGCCGCTGTACGGGACTTGATCAGGATTCAACAACGCTCCGTCCATAGCGACCAGCGGCACGCGACCTTGCTCGTAAGAAGCGAGTCGATCCTCGCTGTCCTGATTCACCAGACCATCCGGCCCGGGGATATGCTGATGATAGCGCAACGTGATCACTTGCGATGTCGGATAGGTTTCCCGCACGGCATCCATCGCAATTTCAGTGGCAATGGCTGGCGGCATTTGTGCTCCGGTGAAGAATTCCACCAGGACCGTGTGATCGCCGCTATCGGCTGGCGGCACTGCCGGCCCTTTGCCGCGCAGCTCGTCTCTCACTTGAGACAAAGTCTCGCTGTAGACTTTCTCAAGGTGCTCTTGCAAGCCGTCTTCATTGCGGTGCTGTTCCGCCCACAACTTGCGCAGGATATCACTGGGAGTTGGATCACCAGCGGGTTGGCCGGCGCGTCGAGCGAGAACGAACTGTTCCAGCAAAGGCAAGGCGACAACGGACGAATAGTAGTTGATCGCGGCGTCTCGTTGATCATGCGCCGCAGCGTACTCGCCCAGGGCGACCAGAATCTCGGCGTTGTAGGGTTGTTTCGTCAGTCCAGGCAGCAATTCTGCGTTGGCTGCGGCACGCTCTTCATCAGATTTCGATCGGCTTTTGGCCAAAGCCAATGTGATCTCGGCCTGTTCACGGAAGACCTGAACTCGCGACTTGATCGCCGTGTTACTTTCACCAGCCAGTTTATCAGCTTCATCCAGGTGCTTGATCGCGTCGGTCGTGAGACGTCCAGAGGTGATCAGTTGCTGAGCCGTCAGCAGTTCGGCCTGCGCCTGCATACGCGGTCCCCAGACCTTCGACAAATCGATGTACTGGTCGATGATTTCCAGCACCATCGGATCATCAAAACCAGCACGAGAACTCAGCGACAGCAGCCCAAATATCGTGTCCAACGACAGCGGGCTGGTGCGAAATTCTCGAGAGAGCTGCAGAATGACTTTCGGATCAGGTTGATTCCCCATCTTCTTGATCGTGTTCATGTAGATGTCCGCCGCGGGGGGCAACGCGTCTGTGACATAGTCCGTCAGCTTGGAAGCATCGGCCGGAAGCAACCGCGCCGCGTAGACTTCACTATTTCCAGGCGACAGCGTGCCGCGAATCACGCCCCCTTCGAACTCGCCCACAAAATCAAGCACAGCCGACTGGTTGGTCACTTGCAGATGGACCGTTTTCCCAGTCACTTCCGCCAGGTCCAGCTTCGGTTCCAGCGGAGCCATCTGGCCCGCATCCGTCAACTTGACCTCGATCTTGCCTGCAGAATCCTTTTTGAAACTGCACAGCCAGACGTAGTGATCGCGACCCTGCTGAGTCACCACCATGACCCAGTTCCCGTCCAATTCCTTAACATCACGCCGAATCGGGATGATCCGTTTGTTGGTGGTTTGAGCGTCCTGCTCGCTGACTCCACCCGTTTCCGCCGAACTTCCGCCACCAGCGGGCGTCTTGTTGCAACCGCAAATCGCGACCAAAATCAGCCAGCACAACAGTTGCTTCGACATCGACCAGCAATCTGACATCTTGATGAATTTCCACTTCGCTAAAGGACGTAACCACCTGCTCGGCAAGAACCAGTGACGCCGAAGGTAGTTGCGAGGCCGAGTCCAATCTACCAAAAGACTAGCCTGTTGAATGCGTTCTCTACGTTAATCAGAACAGAACTGCTTGAAAATTGGCAGCGGATCTTGCCATCGCGCGGCCCCAATTCCCAAGGTGAGCCGCGCTGCGTCGGCATGCGGACTCTTTGCTGATAAGTGATTGAGGCAACGAGAAGATTAAATCGGCGTTTGCGGAAAGCCGGTAGCGCAACCGATATTCATGGTTACGTGTCAATCGGTCCGCGTGCTGACGCAGCGCGGCTCACCTCGCAAATTCGTCAGTGGCTACTTGCGCAGCCAATCGGCGATCCACAACTGACTCGTCCCATCCGGCGTTCGCGTGGATGTCCACATCATCTTCTTTCCATCCGGGCTGAACACAGGCAACACATCCGCCGCTGTACTATGAGTGATCTGCTTCACTTCGCCTGCCTTGGGCTTCTCGCCGCTCCAATCCAGATCGAGCGTGAACAGATTGAAATGAGCCGTCGCGGGCCCGCGAGTGTAGTCCGCTCCCGACCAGATCAGGTATTTGCCGCTCGGATGGAAGTACGGACACCAGTTGACCTGCTCCAGATTGTCGGTCAGTTGCACTTCGGTCTTGCCGTCTGCGGAAATCATGAACAATTGCAGCATGTGTTCTTTCTGACGATCCGATCGGAAGATGACCCACTTTCCGTCCGGTGAGAAGAACGGGCCGCCGTCATAACCGGGGGTGTTCGTCAGTTGGCGAACGTTCGATCCATCCGCATCCATGACGTACAAATCGGGATCACCGTCACGTGATGACGTAAAGACAATCTGCTTGCCGTCCGGCGAAAAGCTTCCTTCGGCGTCGTAGCCGTCGGCATCCGTCAGACGACGCAGGCCGGTCCCGTTCAATTTGA
Source organism: Schlesneria sp. (assembly GCA_036499265.1). Classification (GTDB taxonomy): domain Bacteria; phylum Planctomycetota; class Planctomycetia; order Planctomycetales; family Planctomycetaceae; genus Schlesneria. The sequence goes on from DASYEA010000405.1 coordinate 3,441, forward strand.
TCTCGTAGATGTCCATGTACGGATCGAAATCCCATTGATACCGGCGACGGCCTCCCTTGACCGCTTCCTCACGAGCTTTCAGTTCCGTTTCCTCGATCTTTGGATCCAGATGGCTGGACGCGAAGATCAGCTTCTCGCCATCGGGTGAAAAATAGGCACAGGTCGTGCGACCGCGCCCCGTACTGAGCAACCTCGGGGTCGGTTCGTCGAGCTTCTGCAGATAGATCTGATAGAACGGATATCCGACCGGATACGCCTGGTAGACAATCGATTCACCCTTGGGCGAGAAATAGCCCTCGCCCGCCCGAGGCAAGCCGCTGGTCACCTGCCGAATATTGGCCAAATGTTTGGCTTCAGCCGCGGTATCGGTTTCCACAGGCCCGGCGGTTAACAAAGCGATCAGCAGCGGCAACATGCAGAGTTCTCCTTCGCGTTCTGGCTGTAACGAGTCTGCCGCAGTATACGCCCGATCTGTTGGCACCGCGAGCAGATGCTGATTGCGTCCGGTCAGGTCCCCCTCCTAAAATCACGACTCCAATTCGGCAGTTCCCGATTTGTTAGCACCGATTTGCTTAGATTGGGTGCCACGGTTTTGGAGTCTTCGACAAGGCCGTGTCTTCGATTGCGGACACGGCCAACTGAAACAAGGTGAAACCGTGTCACCGAACTAATGCAGCAGCCCACAGACAAGCCCGAGCAAGCTACTGATGTCATCGACCGCGACACCTGCAAAAGCCTCCACTGCCTCTCCCCTCCCCCGCATTGGGAAGTGGATCCTGGCCATCACGGCCTGCCTGCTCGCCGCCACCTCGATCATCTTTGTTGATGAAACCGAATTCGTCATCGTTGCACGCTTCGGCCGCCTCGTCGCCGTGTACGACCGGCCTGAGCAATGTGGCCTGCAGTTCAAGTGGCCCTGGCCCGTCGATACGGTCCGCCGATTCGATCGCCGACTTCAATTGCTATCTCCTGCGGGTCGCGAAGCGTTCACGCACGACCGCAAAAACGTCACCGTCGAAGCCTATGTCCTATGGAAAGTCAGCGACGGAGACGCCAAGAACGCCGAGTCGCATCCTGTCGTCCGGTTCTATCGCAGTTTGGGCAGCATCGAAGTCGCGGAAGCACGTCTGTCGAGTCGCCTGCAATCGATCATGACCGAACAGATTGGCCGCAGTGAACTGACCGACCTGCTTGTCGCTGCCGATTCGGAAGCGGCCCCAACCGCATCCCCGGGCGCACTCGAAAAGGTCTCAGCCCAGATTCGTCGCGAACTGATGCAACGCGCGGATGAATCAGATTCCCTCGAAGACCGACAAGGGATCGAGATCGTCGATGTTCGCATCCGCCGCTTGAATCTTCCCGCCGGCAACATGCGAGCGGTCTTCGAGCGGATGCGCAGCGAACGTCAGAAGATTGCCGAACGCTACCGCAGCGCGGGCCTCGCCGAAAACCGCATGATCCGCAGTCAGGCCGATCGCCAGGCGGGCGAACTGCTCGCGAAGGCCAATGCCGAAGCGGAACGCATCCGCGGTGACGGCGATGCCGATGCGATCCGCATCCTGAATGAAGCCCACGCTCGCGATCCTCAATTTGCCTCCACCCTGCAGACGCTGGAAGCGTACAAGCAAATTCTGAATGAACGAACAACGCTGGTACTTTCTGCCTCCAACAGCCTCTTAAAACTATTGGTCGATGGCATTCCCA
>DASYEA010000406.1:0-3477 GCA_036499265.1 Schlesneria sp.
ATAAAGATACGACTCTTCGCCGCACGGATAAGAGCGGGAATCACATTGCTGACGACAACAGCAAGAGCAAGAAGAAGAAAGGCAAGCGATAGGTTGATCGATGGATCTGTCGCTGGATGACACCATCGTCGCGCTGGCCTCCGCGCCAGGTTCGGCTCGCCGGGGGATCGTGCGGATCTCGGGACCGGCGATCCGCCAGATTCTGGGGGGTTGGTTCGAGCCTGATGACAGAGATGCTTGGTGCAATGCCAAAGTCGCCACGGTGCATTCGGGCCAGTTGATCAGTGTCAGCGAACGCGCCCCGATTGCCGTGGACGTCCATGACTGGCCGAACCGCCGAAGCTATACCGGTCAGCCTCTTGTTGAACTTCATCTCCCGGGCTCCCCTCCACTTTTGGAGGCGGTTTTGTTCTCACTTCACCGGCGAGGCGCACGCCCCGCTCGAGCGGGTGAGTTTACGCTGCGAGCGTTCCTAGCCGGTAAGCTGGACTTGCTGCAGGCCGAGGCTGTTCTGGGTGTGATTGATGCTCACGATCATCACGAACTCCAAGCGGCGCTGGCGCAACTTGCCGGTGGACTATCGGGCCGACTGTCCGCTCTGCGCCATGATCTGCTGGAGTTGTTGGCGGATCTGGAAGCGGGGTTGGACTTCATCGAAGAAGATATCGAGTTTGTGTCGCGGTGCGAATTGCTGGGCCGAATCGCGACGGCGCATCGTTTCGTAGATGACCTGTTACAGCAAACATCGAGTCGTATGCAGTCACGAACTCGAACTCGTGTCGTACTGGCCGGCCTACCGAATGCCGGCAAGAGCACATTGTTCAACCGATTGACCGCGAGTCAGTCTGCATTGGTATCCCCTAGCGAGGGGACAACTCGAGACTTCCTGCAATCGCCCGTGGAATGGGCAGGAATTGCTTTTGACTTGATCGACACCGCTGGCTGGGAAGATCGAACGGAGCAGATTGCTAAGGCAGCGCAACTGCATCGGTCCGAACAGGTGGATGGGGCGGATCTCGTTGTCTGGTGCTCCGCTGCCAATCTTCCCGCGAGCCGTCGAGAAGAAGACGACCTTCTCTTCGAACAGGCGCGTCAGCACTCCCGAGCGTGTGTCCGTGTTCAGACGCAGGCGGATCGGCCCGATGCAGAGATGTGGCTGCGTGAGGAAGGTGGGTCGTCGATTGAAGTCGATTCGAATGGCAGCGACGGTCCGGAAGTGAGCGCTGTGACGGGGGCAGGCTTCGATCGGTTAGCGGACACGCTGCGAGAATCCCTCGTGACTTCGCATGGCACGGCCCGGCAATGGCTCGGCATGACCGCGGCACGATGCCGGGAGAGTCTGGAGGGTGTCGTCGAAGCTTTGAGGCGCGCGGAAGAATCGGCGGGAATCGAATCTGTCGGGGACGAACTGATTGCGGTCGACATCCGCGATGCGCTGGACCATTTGGGTCACATTCTTGGCGTCATCTACACGGATGACATCCTCGATCGCGTCTTCAGCAAGTTTTGCATCGGCAAGTAGAATCTGCGAAGGCTATCGCACGACGTACTTTTCAAAACCAGCAGATTCAATGACCGAGACGCCGGCGTCGTTGGCAACGGCAATCAAACCCACAGCTCCTTTTGTTTGCTCGATCAGCTTCAGGCCAAGATCGGATCCTAAAATACTCGCCGTCGTATCCAGACCATCGGCCATGACTCCTTCCGAAGCGATGACTGTGACGCTGATCCGATTTGTCAGCCCGATTCCAGTCTTAGGATCGACAATATGCGAATAACGTACGCCATCAATCTCCACAAACTGGAACGCATCACCCGCTGTCGAGACCGAACAATTCACCAGTCGAAGATAGCGGCTGGGTTCGCCGTCAGGTTTATCGAGAGGTGCGATTCCAATGCGCCAGCTATCGCGTCCAGGCGGTGCGTCTCCCGCGGCGATGTCACCCGCGACGGAGATCAGGCAACTGGTGATGCCGCGTTTTGCCAAGACCGCTCGAGCCTGATCGGCGATGTATCCTTTGGCGATTCCTCCAAAATCCAGCAGCATTCCCGGTTTACCGAGCTGGGCAGTTCGTCGTTGTGGGTCGAGTCGGATTTGGGTCCAGTCAACCAGCGATCGGGCAGCAGCAAGGTCGGCGTCAGACGGCAGCTTCTTCTCGCGGCGTGCGACTCGCCAAAGCTTGACGACGGGGCCGATTGTGACATCAAAAGCTCCGTCAGAGGCCTTGGCAAACTCGACCGATTTTGCCAGGACTTCGAATAGCTCAGGACTGACAACGATCGCCTGACCGCTGCCGGCCGTGCGACACAATCGCATCATTTCGCTGTCGGGATTGTAATCGCTTAGAATCCGATTGAGTTCTTCGATGCGAACGTAGGCTGCTCGTGCAGAATCATTTGCGGCAGTCTGATCAGGGGCGTATAGTGTCAGATCGACGGTCGTCCCCAAGTGCGGTTCGCGGAATTCAAATCGTTCCAGCGTTTGCGCTTTGGTGATCGTAGTGTGCCACAGCAGGCAAAATGTCATCACGAACAGTGCGACGACTCTGTGCCTTTGCCGTGGGTGTCCGAACCGAATGATCTTTATCTCAGAACGTGTTGTCATGACGCAATTCAATCAATCTCGTGGAGTCCCTGCACCACGATTGAGCCTACGCTCTCTGCTGCCAGTTCTTCAAGGGCAGATGTTCCTGAGTGCCGCCCTGGCATTCGGTGCATCGTTCGCAATGGCTGCTGAAGACGCTCCGAAGTCAGCCGCGGAGATGAAACCCTACAGCCAGAAGATTGCCAACACCGAAGTGGCATTCGACATGGTGCCGATTCCCGGTGGTGAACTGTTGATGGGAAGCCCGGCGAGTGAAAAAAGCCGCGCTGATGACGAGGGGCCGCAGCATAAGGTTAAGATCGAGCCGTTCTGGATGGCGAAGCACGAAGTGACGTGGGAAGAGTTTGAACTCTGGTCACTGTTGATGGACAGTAAGCTCCGCAAGTTCCAGAGCATCAAGGCCACGCCGCTGGATAAGAAGGCCGATGCGATCACCAAGCCGACGCCTCCTTACACGGACATGTCATTCGGCATGGGCAAAGACGGTGGGTTTCCCGCAATCTGTATGACTCAGCATGCCGCCAAGAAATACTGCGAGTGGTTATCCGCGAAGACCGGCCATTACTACCGCTTGCCAACAGAAGCGGAATGGGAATACGCCTGCCGTGCTGGAACCACGACTGCGTACTCGTTCGGCGATGATCCCGAGAAGCTTGGCGACTACGCCTGGTATGCTGGCAACAGCCTAAGCGAAGAAGATGGCAAGCTGAAATATCATCCTGTCGGAAAGAAGAAGCCCAATCCTTGGGGCCTGCACGACATGCACGGCAATGTCGCCGAATGGGTTCAGGACAAGTATGAGCCCGAGTTCTACGCAAAATTTCCAGCCGATAAAGTTGCAGTGTTCCCTATCTGTCAGCCCGATACAGAGT
>DASYEA010000407.1:0-3178 GCA_036499265.1 Schlesneria sp.
GTTGGCACGACCCCCGAAGTAATGAACAACGCGGCAATTCGCCTGCTCGGGCTGAAGCGAGCCGACGTGGAAAAGCAGGCTCAGGAAATCATCTTCGGTCAACTGCGACAAGTGATCGCGTCGATGCGAATCGAAGACATCAACCGCGACCGCGATACCTTCCTCTCTCATATTCAGAACTCGCTCGAACCCGAACTGCGCAAGATCGGGCTGGTTCTGATCAACGTCAACATCACCGATATCACCGACGAATCCGGCTACATCGACGCCATCGGCCAAAAGGCAGCCTCACAAGCGATCCAGCAAGCTCGCGGTGACGTGGCCGACCAGGAACGCATGGGTGAAACTCGCGTCGCCGAAGCGAATCGCGACAAAGTGATTCAGATCAGCAACGCGACGAAAGAACGCGACATCGGTGTTCGCGGAGCTGAACGTGAACAGTCCATTCGTTTGGCCGAACTGGATATGGAGCGCGAGATCGGGATTCGCACCGCCGCCCGCGATCAAGCGATCCGCCTGGCCGAGATGGACAAGCAACGCCAGATCGGCGAACAGACTGCGACTTACGAACGCGAATCCCAAGTGAAGTCTGCCGAACGCGAAATGCGTATCAAGACCGCCGATGCCAACGCCGCCGCGATTGAAGGTGAGAACCTGGCCCAGGCGAAGATTGCCGCTTCTAAGGCAGAGTTGGGCGTAAAAAACGCCGAGGCGTACCAGATCTCGGAAACACGCAAGCGCGAAGCTGAGGCCGCCGTTCTGGAAGCGCAGTACCGAGCGATGGCCAAAGCCGCTCTGGCGGATGCCGAACGTATCGAAGCAGAAAAACGAGCCGAATTGGAAGCTGTTGCTAAAGCTCAGAAGGCCAAGATCCTGGTCGATGCACAAGCTGCGGCTGAACGTCAGAAGATCGAAGCGGAAGGGGCCGCCAGCGCGATCTATGCCAAGCTCGAAGCAGAAGCCCGCGGCCAGTACGAGATCCTTGCCAAGAAAGGCGAGGGTCTGCAGCGGATCATCGATGCCTGCGGTGGGGCTCAACCCGCCTTCCAGTTGATGATGCTCGAACACCTGGACAAGCTAACCGAAGCCTCGGCCAAGGCGATCTCGAACATTAAGTTTGACAAGATCGTGGTGTGGGAAGGTGGAGGAGCGAACGGCACCAGCAGTACCGCCAATTTCCTGCAAAGCATGTCGCGATCGCTTCCTCCGATGATGCAGGTGCTGAAGGATGTCGCCGGGATCGAAATGCCCGACACCTTGCTGAAGATCGCACCCGACGCATTGCATGCGTCGACGGACACTCGGGCCACGGTCGAAGAACCAGTCGCAAGTTGACCTCAACCGAGTACCAACTTATTTCGGCGGCCAGTTGAGGTGCGTTTCGAGAAATCGAAACGTCCCCTGGCCGTTGATTTCATGCACACCGTCGAAGACTTCCAGTTCTGTTCGATCACCGACGCGCAACACGTCGTACAGACGACGGACCTTCGCGTACTCGTAGGCCACCCATTCATCAGGCGCGACACCATCACCATGTCCACGTTCCACCATGAACGGTCGCGGCGCCAACAACGCCACCATCTCTCCATAGTTGTAAGTTAAACCCATGTCGAAGTAGGGCATCTCCCATTCCACGGTGAACATGAAGCTGTACTTCGCGTCGGTCGAAGCGACCTTGCGAGCCCAGTCGTTGAAATCGGCCGAACAGATCGACAGACAATATCTCTCGAGCAACGGCGGGATGCGGACGGCCGTCTCACCTCCGTAGCTCAAGCCATAAAAGGCGATTCGCTTGGAATCGACTTCTGGCAGCGACGACAACCAGTTCAGAATCTGCTCGTGCTGAGCCAGAATGAATGAAAAGAGTGATGCCTTAACCGAGTTCGCCTTCCGGCTGAGCAAACGATACTTGTCTTCGCCGCGATAGGGGTTGTGAGGCACGAACACGATGTAACCGAGGTCGGCCAGTTTGGTGGCATAGTCGTGGTAGGCCTTCTCATTCCCTTCGATCAACATCCTGGGAATGCCGTTGCGCCCATGCTGGCAAACAACAACCGGTCGCTTCTCGCCCGGCTTCATCTCTTTTGGCAACAGCAACACACCCCAGGCGAAAACCTCGGGATAGACATCCAGGACCACATCGTACCCGGTCCATTTCTCGCGATCATAGATCTGACGAGTCCTTGGATTCGCGGGAAGCAGGCGGTCGTCAAATCGTCCCAGGATCTCATCGCGAAAGTAGTCGCGGAACTTCTTCGTCGATTCCGCGAAGCCTTCTGCCGATCGGGACTGTGACAGCGTACCGATTGGAAAATACTTCTCGCGAGTCGTGTCCGATTCTCGCACCAGTCGCTGAACGAATCGCTCCAACTCCAGCACTTGCCGCTGTTGACGAAGTGCCGGATCCAGCTTGATCTCCACAGGTCGCCCCAGTGCGATCGCGCCAGTGTTCAGCGACCCCGAGACACTCAGCGACTTCAGCATCTGAGTCGATGCGGCAGCACCGAATGGCTCGAGCGGTTGGCCAGGTTTGGCTTTGTTAGAGAGAAGTGTGCGCTCTTGAAAGCCGCCAGGGACAAGCTGATTGATCCGCTGAAACTCCGCATTCACAGAATCCCAACTTGGAGTTGTGATCTTTCCCACGGCGGCACCGCCGCGGCGTCCCCCGACTGGCGGCGGCGGTCCGTCGACTTGCGGAGAAGTGCTGTACTCCACGATGAGCGATCGTGGTGCCACCAAGGCACCCAGTTCGGCATCACCGAATTCACGCGTCAATGACCAGACATGCCGATAGATCGGCTCTTCCCAGGGACGCGTCCGCGATTCGAAGTAGCCGCTGACGAGGCAGCTTTGCAGCCGAGTGTCAATCGCGGCCGAGTAAAGTGCGAGCAAGCCTCCTTCGCCATAGCCCGCCACGCCGATCTTGACACTCTCGCCGAAGCGAGTCTCAATCCAATCGGCCGCGGCCAGCACCTTCTGAACTTCAAACCCGATGATATGACGGCCCATGTGATAGGCTTGCCGCCAGATCCATTCGCGATGTGGCTGATTCGTCAATGCAACTTTGTCATTCCCCGACCAGCGATCGGTTCGATCGATCAGTACCGGGATCATGACCTGCACGCGAGCGGCAACCAGATCCCAGACGAAGCGCTGACCCAGCGCCAACTCTTCGGGA
>DASYEA010000408.1:0-4405 GCA_036499265.1 Schlesneria sp.
ATTGATGTGCCGTCGCTCAAGATCAGCCGCTTGCCGTCATGAGTCAGTCCCCATCCGTCCCCCGTGTAATGAAACGTCGAGAGATACTTCAGCGTCCGCAGGTCGTACACAAATCCCGTCCGGTTCTGCCACGTCAGTTGGAAGATCCGGTCGTTCAGGACCGTGATCCCTTCGCCGAAGTAGTTCGCATCCAGCGGGACATACGTCATCACGCGACCGGTCTTGAGTTCCACCTTGCGCAGGTTCGATTCACCCTGGATCCCCGTCCCCTCATACAGCACGTTGTCGACCACCACCAGGCCCTGAGTGAACGCCTTGGGATCGTGTGCGTATTCGGCAACAACCTTGAAACCAGCCGTCGCAGGTTCGTTGCGTTTCAGTTGAGCCGCAATCGCAAACCCGACAGCGCTCACCGCGATGACCGCGATCAACAGAAAGCACCAGGCTCGGATCGAGATCCGTCGGCGCAATGCTGACGGGGCAGAATTCCCATCCATGACCTTACTCAGCCTCCAGGTTTAGAGCGCATCCCAATTCGCTGTGGCGTCCCGCGAGCAAAAAGTCGCTTCGTCTAACCCATGTTTCAACGCGACACGGGAGTGCGACCCGCACTAACTCGACAGGGCATCAGCAGATACTTTGACAATCGCGCCGCCGCACGTCCAGAGGAAGCTGCCCGCTCTGGCAGCGTCCAACGTGGCCAGCGACTGCCGCAGATGACACCGAATCTCGCCTCGGCTTCAGCCGTAAATCCACCCGGCAAAAGTGGTAACGAATCGAGCATCCGGTCCTTCCTTAGCCTACCCGAATTGACACTATTTGACCTATCTCTATAATCTGAAGCACTTATTGAACTTCGCCTTCACGTGCCGTACGCAGTCGGAAGGATCGAAGAGTCGTTGTTTGACAGCAAAGGACATGACATGGCCGGCAAGGTGTTGGAATTCACGGACGCCAATTTTCAGACGGAAGTACTTAGCTCACAAGACCCTGTGTTGGTTGACTTCTGGGCTCCTTGGTGCGGTCCTTGCAAGATGATTGCCCCCGCCATCGAAGAGTTGGCCAACGATTACTCTGGTCGTGTTCGCATCGGCAAGGTAAATACGGACGACAATCCTGGCGTCCCCACCGAATACCGAATCAGCGGCATCCCCACCGTCATCCTGTTCAAGGGTGGCCGGGAAGTGCAGCGTTTCGTCGGTTTGACACAGAAGCCGAAGTTGGCACAAGCGCTGGAAGGCTTGCTTTAGTTTGAAGTTAAGGTCGGCTCGGCGTAGTCCGCCGAGCCGTTCGTTCGAGACGATTCGATCTGGCACGCAAGGATTCGCGTTGCCATACTGGGAAGGATCCCTCTCATGGAAGAGCGGAAGACCGGCACCTCGCCGCAGCGCATCGGTACGCCTCCTGAGCATCTTCATCCAGAATCACGCACTATCTCATTGAATGGTAGTGAGTTACGGATCGACTCGCCTCATATTTCCGCGATTCTGGGCAGCTCCCCAGCTCCCGCTCCGGCTCGCCCCAATTCGCAGCTACTGCTCGAATCCGTCAAGATTCTTGAGCAATTGCAGCAACAAGACGCCGATCTGGTGCAGCGTCAGGCCTTGATGGAAGACCGGATCGACGCCTTTGAAATTGAGAAGCGCCAATTCCTAGCTGAGCAATTGGAACATGAGGCCGCCCTCGAAGAACGCCGACTGAAGCTCGACGACGACGAAGCCGAACTTGCCGGACGCCTGGCCGATGCGCAGGATATTCTGCTGCAGATCGAAGCCGCTCGAATTGCATTGCAGCAAGAACGAGCCGACGTCGAACGACAACGAGCGGCCCTGCGAAACGAACTGCTCGCCGAATTGCAGCAGGATCGCGACGCCGTCGACACCACGCGCCAGCAACTCGATACCGAAGTCGCCCGCGTACAGAGCCTCGGTGCGACACTCGAACAGAAGCTGCACGAAGCGACCATCGAGGCCGAGCGACTCGTTCAGTCCGAACGCGAACGACTTTGGCAGGTCCTGATCACCGAATGGGAAGAACGCCGCGCCCAGTTCCAAAGCGAACACGATGCCTGGCTGGTGACAGTTGATGCCGAAAAGGTCGAGATCGAGCGTGAGAAGGCGTTTTACGAAGCCGCCGTTCGCAACGCCGAAGCCGACTTCTCTCAAGCTCGCTTAGCTCAAGACGGTGAACTGCAGGCACTTCGCGAAGAGCAAATTGGTGCCATTCAAAATGAACGCGACCAGATCATTCAACGCATCCAGGCCGAGCGTGAAGAATGGGAATTGGCCTACGCGCAGCAACACGCCGATCTGCAAGCCGCCACCGACGAGTGGAACAAGACTCGCTCGCTACAATTGAACGAGTTGCAAGGCGAACGCGCTGTCATCGAAAACCGCATCCGGTTCCAACAGGAACACCTCGAAAAACTGCGATCCGATCTGGAACGATCTCAGAACGAACATCGCCGGGAACGACAGGTGGAGCGACAACGCATCGAAGACGATAGCCGACAGGTCGTCCGACGCATGCGACAGATCGACCTCTACCGCGCCTCCATCGATGAACGTGAAAAGTCGCTGGAACGCGAACGCGATGTTCTCGAAAAATCACGCCGCGCCTTCTCCAGCAACGCCGACATCGACCGCATGAACCTTCAGCGCGAGCAAAACACCTGGCAGACCGAGCGACAGGTCCAGCAGTCGGAATTGCTGCGTCAGCAAGAGTTGTTCACGTCGCACGCCGAAAATCTGGAAAGCCGTCGCATTCGCCTCGAACGACTGCGGACCGAGCTGGAAGACACACACCGCTCGACGCTTGAAATGCGATTGGCCGTCGAAGAAGCCTGGGTCGAGCTGACGCAAAGAGCAGGGCCGGAAGTGGCTCGCGAACGCGTGGAACAAGTCCGCAACACACTCGTCGGCTACTACCGCCAACTGCATGAAGGGATCGTCGAACAACGTCGCGAGCACTTGGATTCGCAGACGAAATTCGAACGACTTCGCGCCGAGTTCCATGACGAACGCCAAAAGCTGATGGAATGGATCTCAACCCGCGACCAAGAACTCAAGATCGGCGAAGAGCGTTTGCGACTGCAAGCAAGTGACGCCTCGATGCGCGACAGCGCCTGGCAGGCCGCCCGAGATCGTTGGATGCAGGAAAAGGCCGAAGCCGAACAAGTCATCCGTAAACTGCTCGCCGAACTGGGCAATCAACACCGCGACCCACTGCTGGCACTCAACGAACTAAGTTCGCTCGGAATGACCGCCTTCGCAAACGCAGGCACAGAACTGATCACACCTCAGCCCAGCAACATCGATTAATGTAGGATATGCTTCAGCATAATTTTTCACCGAAGGTGCCACGGTTTTGGACTCCCCGACAAAGCCGTGCCTTCCCTCCACATCACGCCCGATCAAACGGAAACGCAATCACCTCCGATAACTGAGTCGCCCCCAGCGCCAGCATAATCAACCGATCCACCCCCAACGCGTTTCCAGCACAAGGAGGCAGCCCCGCCTCCATCGCATCCAGCAACCGACTCTCCGCCGGCAACGGGCGCAAACCAGCCGCGGACCTGACACCAAGCTGCTCCTGAGTCCGCAGTCGAAGCACCGCCGCATCCGTCAGTTCGTGATAGCCATTGCACAGCTCCACGCCATCGATATACAGTTCGAAGCGTTCCGCCACACTCGGCTCACTGGGCGACTCTGTCGTTGTGCAGGCCAGCGCGGCCTGGGTGGGTGGATAGCCGTGTAAGAATGTGGGACGTTCGCGACCCAATTTCGGTTCGACCAGTTCCGCCAGCAACCAGTTCAACCAGCCGTCACGGTCATCATCTGCCAGAGTTGGCGGTGCAACAAGCTGATGTTTCACGGCCAGGTCTTTCAGTTCGCTGGTCGACGCGCTCAGCACGCGCCGCCCCGCATACCGTTCAAACGCATCATCATAGGTCAGACGTTCAAAAGGCTCAGACGATAGAACACGCTTTCGAAACAGGCTTCGACGTAAACACCACTCGCTTTGAATCTCACTCTCAGGAAATTCTCCGGCGACTTTCGCTACACAGCGTACCAATGCCTCAGTCAGACTCATCTGATCATGATGATCATCACCGACGCGATACCATTCCAGCATCGTGAATTCAGGGTTATGCCGCTGGCCTACTTCGCCGTTGCGAAACACCTTGCCCAACTGATAAATCGCCGTCGCCCCCGCCACCAGCAGGCGCTTCATCGCGAACTCAGGAGAAGTCTGCAGGTATCGAAAATTGTAGGGTTGCTGCCAGTCCTCGGCTCGCAGCAAAAACGCCGCGACAAACGGCTCCAGCCAGGCATCCACGACAATATCCTGCGACAGCAAAGGCGTCTCGACTTCGAAGTAACCCGCCTCATCAAAAAATCGGCGC
>DASYEA010000409.1:0-2834 GCA_036499265.1 Schlesneria sp.
AGATTCCTCTATTCCGCTCGCTCAATCCCCCAATCCCTACGCCATCGCGGTGTGCGCCTTGACGGAGGTGTGGCACGTCCCTGAGTCTTCGAAGGGCGTGGTTTTGGCAGAGGCGGAATTTCACGCCATTCATAAGGCTTCCCCGTAACGTCAGGGCGTGCTACCCGTCCGCAAGGTGTGCTAAGCCGACTGACGTACTATGTCCCGCGCGTGTTCGAATTGGGAGTGAGTACCCATTCGTCGAACGTATCGCTCTCAATTGACCAAAGCTCATCGGATGGATCTTCGGAATCGGTGGCGTCATCCCAAAAATTGCCATCCCAACGGTAAACAGTGAAGTCGGTATTCGAGCAATCGATACATGACATCTCACTGCAACCCCAGTCACAGATCACGATTGAGCGGTCCCACCATTGAAGGCCGTGGGAAACTTCACTTGTTGTTTTTACAATGTTCCAATTATCGTGGTTATCGTAGCCACCGGGTAGCCCGAGCAGTCCGTATCCAGGACCGAGCAAGTACCCGCCATTGCCGATTTCCAAGTAGATGCGTTTTAGAGTTGGGAGCAATTCAAAACCGAGCATCAACTCCACGGCATCGATTTCAACGCGAGATGCCACTGGCATCACTGGCGAATCTCCGTCATCATCGCACAGCGCGCAATTCGCGAGATGCAGTTTCAAAAGCTGGATAATATCAGGTTCTTGCGACATAACGTAAACCACAACTTGCCCGTGATGACAGAGGGCTACCTCGATAAAATGAAACAAGCCTCAGCATATCGCTGGAGCTTGTTCGTTTCGATACTCGTTAGGATCACGGAGGGGTCGGTCGAGCAGTTGGGTGCGGTGGGATATTAGATGCCGCTTAGTACCCGCTGCCAGCTATTCTCAAGGCCCTCCCTCCCAATACTTACATTCCTACACCATCGCGGTATGTGCTTTGACTGCTTCGCCGATCAAGCCCAACGTTTCGTCGAGTTCGGGGCGGAATAGGTCGCCGATCAGCAAGTCAGTGATGTCCCCTTTGCGGTTCGGATGCTGTGACACAAACTTGCCGAAGCTGAGGCCAGAGTAATAGGCCAGCACCAGTTGTCGCATCCGTTCCATCCCGCGGAAGTAATTGGATTCCCAGCTTCGTAGTTTAGCTTCTGAAGTATCGCCCGCCGCCAAGCCTTCGCAGATCGCGTCTGCCGCCAGTTGGCCCGACTTCAAGGCGAGCAGTACTCCCGACGAATAGAGCGGATCGAGGAAGCCGAGGGCATCACCGACCAGAGCCCAACCGTTACCAGCGACTTGCTTCGAGCGATAGGAATACTCTTTTGCAGCACGATAAATGTCAGATCGCTTCGCGTTGACGATGCGCTGCTTCACCGCCGGGCACTTTTCGAGTTCTTCGTTGTAGATTGTTTCGAAGTCCTTCGACACGCGGTTCTTGAACAGGTAATCGTGCGAGGCCACGATGCCGACGCTGACGATGTTGTCGTGCAGCGGGATGTACCAGAACCAGCCGGCTTTGCCCTGCACCTGCAGCACAACAGTGGCTCCTTCGTCATGACCCGTGTCGCGATAGGCCCCTTCCCAGTAGGTCCAGCAGGCGGCCTTCTTGAGTTCAGGATCCCATTCCCGCAGACCGAGCTTGCCTTGGATCAGTGTGCTCTGGCCGCTGGCGTCGACAATGACGTCGGCTCGTTCGACTCGTTCTTCGCCGCTTTCATCCTGCAGACGGACTCCGACGGCACGATCACCTTCGAACAACACTTCCAGCACGCGAACGCCCTGCTGCACATCGACACCATGTTCGGCGGCATTATCGAGCATCATCTTGTCGAACTCGCTGCGCCGAACCTGCCACGTCTGAGACGATTCGTGTGGCTTGTGATCAACGAAGTAGAACGGTTCCGACAGCCGACCGCTGGAGCCGACGAACTGTACGCTGTACTTCTTGACGAAGTGACCGGACTTCATCTTCGGCAGCATATTCAGCCGCTGGAGTACCCAATACGTCTGAGGGATCAGCGATTCACCAATATGAAAACGAGATTCTCTTTCTCGTTCGAACAACCGGACCTTGTATCCTTTCTGAGCGATCAACGTCGATACGGTTGAGCCCGACGGACCGCCGCCGATAACGATGACACTGGGTGTGGTCGACTGGGTCATGGGGAATCGTCCTGGTTGCGAGAGACTAGGAAAATGAATCAGGGTTTACGCCAACTGCTGTCCACGTCCTCGTGAGGCTGCCGCACCGTTTGCAGCAACTCAACGAGTTGTTTCAGATCGCGAGCGGGCAGATGTCCGAGTTGCCGCTTGTGGCAGTCTTGAACGGCGTCCGACAGCTTGGCCAGTAACTTCAGGCCGGCCGGTGTGATGCCCACTTCCACAACGCGACGGTTTTCGGGACGCCGTTCGCGATGGACCAGACCACGCACTTCCAAGCGATCGATCATCCGCGTCATATCGGGAGCCCGCGAGATCAACCGCGTTCCCAGTGTCAGCGTGGGGACCGTCGCCGGATGTGCTGCCTCCAGCAGACGCAGCGCATTGTATTGCTGAGCAGAAAGGTCGAACGACGAAAACAATTCGTCTTCCAGCGACTTCAAACGATCGTACGTCCTCCACAGGCTGAGGTAAGCCTGTTGATACAGCGAATCGAACCGCGGCGCGCGAAGATCTGGAGCAGTGGGTGTCGGCATGCATTCAGTTTAGGGAGTTGGACGTTCAACCGTCAAGACAATTGTCGTTAACACAACTATCGGCCGAGTGACATTGGAACTTTTACGAATTGCTGGCTGGAGGCGAATACGGATTTGAACCACGGAATACACTGAAAAC
>DASYEA010000410.1:0-3510 GCA_036499265.1 Schlesneria sp.
ATGTGGTCGAGAGGGCCATTGGCAGGAATCCCAGGCTGGCGACGAGGGCTGTCATCAGGACGGGACGCAGGCGGCTCATCGCGGCTTCTTCGGCGGCGGTGCGGGGGTCGTGACCTGACTCGCGCAAGTTTTCTGCGGCACTTACCCAGACCAGACCGTTTAGCACGGCGACCCCGAACAGTGCGATGAAGCCGACGCCCGCTGAGATGCTGAAGGGCATTCCCCGCAGTGCGAGCGCGAAGATTCCGCCCGAGGCGGCGATTGGTACGGCGGTGAAGATCAGGCCAGCCAGGCGAGACGAATGGAATGTCGTGTGCAGTAGTAGGAAGATCAGCAGCAGCACGACGGGCGTGACCAATGCGAGACGCAGGCTGGCTGACTGCAGGTTTTCAAAGTCGCCGCCCCATTTGATTTCGTAGCCAGAGGGGAGTCGGATCTCTTTAGCGATTCTGATTTGAGCTTCACGCACGAAGCTGGCGACATCGCGGTCGCGCACATTCGCCTGAGCATACGTACGGCGGCGAGTTCCTTCGTGTTCGATGCTGGGTGGCGATTCTTCAATGATGACGCTGGCCAATTCGCCGAGTGGAATCTGGCGACCGTCGGCGGCGCTGATCGGCAACTGTTCCAAGCGATTGACATCGTCTCGCCATTCAAGCGGAAAACGAACGGTGATCGGGAATCGCATTCGACCATCGAAGACTAGGCCCGCTCGTCGACCACCGAGGGCCGACACGGTTTCCATCACGCGTGCGGCGTCGATTCCATAGCGAGCCAATGCTTCGGGCTGGGCTTGAATGCGAACAGTCGGCAAGTTGGCCTGATGTTCGGTTTTGACATCCGCCGCACCGCGAATCGAGTTCAGCACGGATTCAATCTGTTTGCCAAGCCGCGACAGCGTGGGAAGATCTTCGCCATAGACGAAGACAGCCAGATCCGCCTTAACCCCCGCGACCAGTTCGTCAACACGCATCTCGATCGGCTGCGTGAATCCGAACACGATTCCCGGCACGTTGTTTCCGAGCAAGGCCTTGATTTCATCGATGAGCTCATTGCGAGTTTTATGTTGTGGCCACTCGGCGGGGGGCTTCAGCAGCACCCACAGATCGGTCTGTTGCACGCCCATCATGTCGTTGGCGATTTCGGGCCGGCCCGTCTTGCAGAACGCGGTCTTTACTTCGGGCAGTTTCAGCACCAGGTTCTCCACCTGAGTCCCCATGGGGATCGCGTCTTCCAGCGTGGCACTGGGGAGTCGCGTGATCTCGATCAGCAAATCACCTTCGTCCAGTCGAGGCATAAACTCGGCCCCGAGTTGCATCGCCACGGGGATGCTCGCCAGAAATACGCTGAATGCCACAACCGCAGTGATGACCGGGTTCCTGACGACGCGATGAACCAGCGGATGATAGATCCGATGCAGCACGCGAATCAGCCAGATCTCTTTCTCTTCCATCTTGGCGGGTAAGGCCATCGACGCGAGCGCCGGCATGAGTGTCAACGACAGCACCAGCGAACCGGCCAGGGCGAACAGGACGGTTAACGCCATTGGCCGGAAGAGCTTTCCTTCGGAACCCTGCAATGCCAGCAGCGGCACGTAGACGATGGCGACGATCAGTTCGCCGAACATCGTCGGCTTGCGGACTTCGATGGCCGCATCGCGGATCACATCGTCGTGGGGACGCCCTTCGTGATTCATCGAAATTCGTCGCACGCAGTTCTCGATCATGATCACCGAACTGTCGACGATCAGTCCGAAGTCGATCGCGCCGAGGCTCATCAGGCTGGCGCTGACTCCGAAGGCCCACATCAGATTCGCGGCGAACAGCATCGACAAGGGAATCGCCAGCGCCACCACGATCCCGGCTCGCAGGCTGCCCAGCATGATCAGCAGCACGATGATGACCAGCACGCCCCCTTCGAGCAAATTCTTTTCGACGGTGTGCAGTGTCCGTTCAATCAAGTCGGCGCGGTCATAGATGACATCGATCGTGACGCCTTCGGGAAGAACCTTGCCGATCTCTTCCAGCCTGGCCTTCGCGGCATGGACCACTTCGCGTGAGTTCGCACCGAACAGCATCATGACCATGCCGGTCACGGCCTCACCCTTTCCATCGCGAGTGACTGCCCCCTGCCGAGTCATCGGTTCGATACTGACGTCGGCGACGTCTTTGATCAGAACTGGCGAACCATTCTTGGCAGCGCGAATGACCACGTTCTGGATGTCGCTGACAGAGGTCAACAACGCCTGCCCGCGAATGAATCGTTGCTCGTCATGATGGACGACGTACCCGCCCCCCGCGGTCGAGTTGTTCGATTCCATCGCCAGGAAGATCTCGGGCAGCGACACACCGAAGCTGGCCATGCGATCGGGGTCGGGCCGCACCTGGTATGACTGATAGTAGCCGCCGTGCGAATTGATTTCGGTCACGCCTGCCACTTGCCGCAGCCGCGGTGCGATCTGCCATTCGAGGATCGTGCGCAACTCCATCAGCGATTTGGTCTCGGACTTCACCTGAAACTGCAGGATTTCACCGAGGGCTGTCGTCAGCGGATTGAGGCGCGGCGTTCCGTATCCCGGTGGGATCTTTTCATCGGCATCGGCCAGTCGCTCCTGGATCAGTTGCCGAGCCCGATAGATGTCGGTCCCTTCGTGGAAGACGACTGTCACTAGCGAGATCCCTAATCGAGAAACGCTGCGAATTTCTTCGACGTTCGGCAGGCCGCTCATCGTCAATTCGACGGGATAGCTGACGTATTGTTCGACTTCCAGCGGCGATAGGGCGCCGGCGTCGGTGACAATCTGGACCTGCACATTCGTCAGATCGGGGACCGCATCGATCGGGAGCGCAAGTGCCGCATACACGCCGAGCGCTCCCATGATGAAGACGAGGGAGATGACGAGCATGCGGTTTTTCAGCGATGTTTCAATCAGCGAGGCGAGCATGATCTGCTTTGGATTCTTTCGTCAGGTGAAGATCGCGTTTTGCGCGCATGTTTTGATCAACGACCAACGGGAGCGGTGGGATCCGCTTCCGAGCGATAGCTCGAATTGGGTTGAGGGACTCCCTCATTCCTCGGGTTCCAACAGCATTTCCGACTTCAGCAGGAACGTGCCGCTGATCGCAATCTGATCTCCCGCAGCCAGTCCCGATTTCACTTCGATCCAAGGTTCGACGGTGATGCCCAAAGTCACATCGCGCGGTGTGAATTCGTGCGCGCTCGTCGCGACGAAGACGTACGTTCGACCTTCGCTCCGCACGACGGCAGACTCGGGCACAGCCATCGCTTCGACCGCTGGTCCGTCGGGCAGCAAGACGCGCACGAACATGCCAGGCTTGAGCAAACGGTCTTCGTTCGAGATATCGGCCACGACAGGGGTCGCGCGGGTCTCTTGATTGACTGTCCGTCCGATGAACGCAATTGTCGATTCCAGCGTCGTATCCGGCAGAGCGGGTGTTTGAACCAGGATCTTTTGACCGGGCGATAGTTTCAACGCGGACCAATCTTTGT
>DASYEA010000411.1:0-2552 GCA_036499265.1 Schlesneria sp.
TTCACTGGATCATCCCATGGTTTTGATAAATCGATCTTCTGATAAAGAGGCATCTGATCAAGGAACGGAAGAATTAGCGTGCGCCAACTGTGCAGTTGCTTGCCATGCCGGTCGACGGTGTAAGCGGGGGGAAATGCTCCGTACAAATCGTGGTAATTGTACAACGCCAGCCCGATTAGCTTCAGGTTGTTCTTGCACTGAGTTCGCCTTGCCGCTTCTCCGGCTCGCCTTGGCAGCGGTATGAACAGAGCAATCACGACGAGTCCGACGGGAACGATCCACAGCAGATGGAGCAGGTTGAAATTTGATCCCCCCTTCAAAGGAGCGGGCTTGTCCTCTGGATTCGGGCTGGCATAAGGGTTTTCAGTCATGGCCGTCCACCTTCCACAAATCGAACAACGGCACCCACTGTAGAATCGCGCACAGTCGCCTAGAAATCGCCGACGATATCCCCGGCATCAATCGTCATCAGGGCCCGACGAACTTTCTGATCGAGGTTAAAACTCAGAAATCGGACGGATCCATCTGCCAACAATGTATTCAAACCACCAGCGTGCGAAACTTTGCTCTTCGGACCCAAACTCAACAGGAATTGCTCATCCACATCCGTGGGGGACATCCAGGGAACGGATTTCTCCGCCTCCACTTCGACGACCATGACGGAATTGCCGGTCCCATCTGTGATCTCAGGAATGGATTTGGAAGTGGCACCCGGGAAACAGGTATGAGCTCCAATTGGCACCATGTAGGAAGTGTGAGTGTTTGGACCAGGCGCTGACGGACAATGATATGCGTACAACTCGGTCTTGGCCGCTTCTGCATTCACCGGATCGTCCCACGCTTTTGACAGGTCAATCTTCTTGTAAAGTTCCCCTTGATCAAGATAGGGAAGAAGCAACGTCCGCCAACTGTGCAATCGCTTTCCATTCGAATCGACGGTATAGGCCGGCGGGAATGTACCGTAGTGGTCGTGGTAGTTGTGCAGTGCTAATCCAATTTGCTTGATGTTGTTTTTGCACTGAGTACGTCTTGCCGCGACTCGAGATCGCGTCGGGGCGGGAATGAGCAGGGCAATTCCCAATCCGCCGATCACGACGATGCTGAGCAGGTGAAACAGACCGAATTTCCACTGCGTTTTCAAAGGAGCGGGATTGTTCTCAGGACTTGGACTGGCATAAGGATTGTCTGTCATCGAAGTCTCCCTGTTGTCAGTGATTCTTTGGCCGACGATGGAACAGCTAGGCTGCGGTCACCGACTCCCTTCGCTCACGGACTCATTCCCGTTGATCGAAATCAAAGCGCGACGTACTTGGAAGTCGGTCTCTGTGCTCAAGAATTGAATGTGACCATCAACGAACAGGGCGCTCACGCCGCGTTGGTGGAGCAGCTTGCTGTTGGGTCCGATGCTCAGCACCAGTTGCTCGTCAGCATCGACAGGTTTCATCCAGTGAACCGTCTTGTCCAGAGGAACTTCGATCACCATCAGCGTTTGTGCAGGGTCATCGGTGATCTCGGCGACTGGCCTCGATTCCGTCGCCTGAAAACAGGCGTTTGACCCCACGATCGCCAAGTACCCAGTATGGTTCTGAGGATAGGCGTTCGAATAACAATGGTAGACCGACAACTTCGTGCCGAATGCTTCAGCGTTGGCAGGATCGTCCCAGGCTTTTGACAGATCGATCTTCTCGTAGAGCCGCTCTTCGTCAAGGTAAGGTAGTATCAGTGTCCGCCAGCTATGGAGCGGCTTGCCACTCGAATCGACGGTGTGGGCCGGAGGGAACGCTTGATAGATCGCCTGATATTTTTCCAGCGCCAACGCGATCTGCCGCAGGTTATTGTAGCAGTGAACCCTGCGAGCGGCCGATGCGACATTGCGATTAAACAGAGGTAGCAACAAGGCCAGCAGCACCAGGAGGACACCACCGGCCGCGAATCCCCTGAGAACGACGCTTCCCAACCCGCGCTTTCGCAATGACGGGGCGTCCACGAAACTTGGGTAAAGGTCTGGATTCTCGTTCATCTCGGAGACTCCGAGTTCACCGTCGAGAGATGTGCCTCTACTCTACGCAATTCGACGGCAATCGGATCAATCTAGATTTCGGAAATCTGCAAACCCGACCACTTCACGGGGCCACCACTCCTTTTTCAGGTCGTGGCGATTCGATCACGAAGATAACACGCCAGTGCATCCTGCCAGGACGGTTGTGGCACTCCCAGTACAGACTGCAGCTTCGAGCAATCCAGCACGCTATAGTCAGGTCGACGCGCTTTCAAAGCGTATTCGACGGCCGGAATCGGGATCGCTTTCACCGGAAGGTTCGCCAGTCGGAAAATCTCGCACGCAAATTCATGCCAGGAGCACTGGCCGGCATTCGTTGCGTGATACACACCCCATCGGTCGCTTTCGATCAACCGAGCGAGCGCCACAGCCAGATCCGCTGTTGAAGTCGGTGTACAGTATTGATCGGCGACGATCTTGAGTTCCGGGCGTTCGCGACCCAGACGCAGCATCGTTTCGACAAAATTCCCCTTCCCGCGAGCAGCACGGTGAC
>DASYEA010000412.1:0-2227 GCA_036499265.1 Schlesneria sp.
GTCCGTGCCTTACGTGGTGTCGCCGCGCGGCATGATGGTCAAGGAGCTCATCAGACTAAAAAGTCGATTGATCAAAAGCCTTTGGATTCTTTTCATTGAACGAAGAAATCTGGAAAGTGCAGAAGCCATTCATGTCACGGCAGACATCGAAGCTGACGAGTTGGAAAAGTTTGGGTTTGAACTGCCGGACATTCTGGAAATTCCCAATGGTGTAGACACTCCAAGCGGATCTGTGGCGCTGGCCTCGAGCGAAGATGTCCGGCACGCGTGTCGAATGCGGCGGCCGATGATTCTTTATCTCGGTCGAGTTAACTGGAAAAAAAACCTGATTGAGCTGGCCCAAGCGATGGCCCATGTGCCAACAGGGCATCTTATTGTGGCCGGCTACGATGAAGATGATTATGGCTATCGCGTTGCTGCTGCTGCCGCGTCGGCCGATGTGCAAGACCGCGTGACGGTTTTCGCGCGTCCTGTCCTCGGAACAGATAAGGAAGCATTGCTCTCGCGCTGCGATGTCTTTGTATTGCCATCACTCTCGGAGAACTTTGGCAACGCAGCTCTCGAAGCAGCGGTGCGGGGTAAGCCGCTGGTGGTGAGCGAGGGCTCCGGTGTTGCGACCATGGTTCGCGAGCAACATTGCGGTTTGATTTGTAGGCCACAATCGGAGTCAATTGCAGAGGCTATTAATCGGTTGCTCTCAGAACCCAATATGGCCCGAACAATGGGGCAGAGAGCACGAAACGCCGCATCGCGCCAGTACAGCTGGCCTGCAATCGCTCGTTCGATGAGCTCAGCCTATCAGGCGCTCATCGAACAACGAGTGGGTAACAATAGCTATAATCAAACCGGTCTGGAATCAGAGGCCGATGGCGTCCTCCGTCCGCTTGGCGGGTCGAGACGTGCTTCGAGCACGGTGAGAGACAATGCGATCTCGACGAGCAGTCGTTGGAGGGAATAGAAAAGTCCTGCGCGCCCGTCGAGAATAAGACCTTTGACAAACAGGCAGTATAGAAAGGTCACGAACGGCATCAGCGGCGGGCAAAGCCGCAGTGACTGAGTCCAAGTGCGAGATTGCTCCATTTGCAACTGGGCATATTCACGACCTACATACCGTCCCTGGGCTCGAAGCCAGTCGGTGACAACCTTCCGATCATCGTGAAGCACATGATTTTTGAGCTCCCGCGTCGGCCCGTCAATTTGCCAGACTTCGGTATGACCCTGGTCCCGGGTCGACGCGCGCCCGTTTCTAAACAAAATCGGTTTGGGCGGATAAAGCGACGTCCGCAGGGGTTGCCCACAGACCGCGTAGTCAAAGCCAACTTCGTAACCATTGATGTCATGAGAAGGGGCCAACGATGCGAGCTCATTCTTCAATGCAGGAGTGATCAAATAGTCGGCATCAAGCCGCAGAACCCAATCCGACGAAATGTTTGTATTATTAATGGCGAATGCCCATTGCTGACCGTGGCTATCGAATTGTCTTGAAAAAAGGCTAACTCTTGGGTCTTCGGCCAAGATCGAGAGAGTGGCATCGGTGCTGCCGCTATCGACGACCACAATCCGTTGCGCCCAGCCGAGTGCCGACAAAGTTCGGCCGATGTTCCGCTCTTCGTTAAATGTCAGAATGACCGGCGTGATACGATTCAGCATTGCTTCTATCACAAGTGGAGTGCCCTGGTGATTGTGCTATAGGCAGTCGGCGCTAGCGCCTAGGCGCGAGCAAAAGATGTACTTGATGAAACTCTCAACTTCAACTCAGGGCCGTTAAATTGATCATCCTTGGCCTTAACGCGTTTCACGCCGATTCGTCGGCCGCCCTCGTCAGGGACGGCACACTTGTGGCGGCTGCGGAAGAAGAGCGTTTTCGACGCTTCAAACACTGGTCCGGATTTCCGTCGCAAGCCATTGATTATTGCCTTCGCGAGGCAGGGTTAAAGCTCAAGGACATAGACTACGTCGCATTCAATCAGGACAGCACAGTCAACGTCGGGCGCAAAGCATTGTATTTTCTGACCCACCATCCGGACTTCAGCCTGGTGATGGGAAGAATCAGGAATCGAAAAGCGCGCGGAAGTATCCCTGATTTATTGAGAGAGAGTTTCCCGGGCCAAACTCTGCGGGCTGAGATTGCACCTGTTGAGCACCATCTTGCTCATCTTTCGTCTGCCTTCCACGTCTCGCCGTTCAACGAGGCTGCTGTCGTTTCAGTGGACGGATTCGGAGACTT
>DASYEA010000413.1:0-5129 GCA_036499265.1 Schlesneria sp.
ATCCTCCTGTGGGTCACGATTGAAAGGCATCGCATACGGTTGATCGTTTTGGTGACAGCCGTTCTGGAATCCGCTCAGCATGCCCATCAAGTTTCGCTGCAATTTCTGTCGCCAGTTTTTGGGAATCTCTCGTGCCCAGGCAGGTGGAATCGTCGACTGTCCAACCTGTGGACGATCGATTCGCGTTCCGTTGCTGGACGGCACTCTTCACCCGCTACCTCAGCCCGAACTGAATCTGCAGGACACGCAGCTCGCACGCGCTCTCGATGAACTCGCCCGACTTGCCAACCCCGACTCATCGCCTGTCGTCGTGACTTTCGAAACGGCCGTGGATGGTGACGAAGAAGATGAGAACGAGATCCCGCAACTCATCCCTGAACCAATCCCAATCGAAGTCCCGATTCCACCGACGCCAATCGCCATCAACCCTCCAATGCAGGATGATGATGATGAATCCGATAGTCTCGAGACCCTGCACGCTCATGCGGCACCAATGCCATCAATGAAGTACGATGTGCTGGCCGAACTGGCGGCCATAGCGCCTGCTGATCCGGGCTCAGGGCCATCCAAGCGTGAATCGATCCGAATGGTCGAATCTCGGCCTCAACGGGATCTCGGATCGCTGCCGCGGACCTTGCTTTACGTTGCGATCGCCTTCGTGGGCGGAATGTTGTTCGAGCGATTCGTCAAAGTGTTTGAATCACGCGGCTCGGCCTCAGCGAAGACCTCGGAGGTTGTCGAACCCGGTAATGCGAAACCCGATTCCGTCAGTCAGGTCAGCGGTCGCATCACGTATAAATCCGCTGACGGGACGAGCCAACCCGATCGAGGAGCCCGGGTGATCGCCTTCCCGATCCAACGAGAGGGTGAGGCGAAGCTTTCCGCGGTCGGGTTCCGTCCTGCCGATGGCGACGTTGACGCGAATGTCGCCGCCGCGACTCTGCACGCGATGGGGGGCGCTCTCGCCACGGCCGATGAAGCGGGCCAGTTTCGCCTCGAACTCCCCGCAGGAACCTATCAGCTTTTGATCCTGTCGCATTTCCAATCGGGCGACGAGAAACAGACGCCTGACCCGGCGCTACAGAAGCTGCTCACCGCCTATTTCGACAAGCCGGACGACGTCCTCGGTCGAGTCAAATACGACTTCAGTCCATTGCGAGTCAAAGGGACCGGCGACGTTCGAGATCAGTCGTTCTAGAACCCACACCACTTAACGGTGGCGTCCCGCGAGCAGAACACTACTGAGTTTGAACCATGCTTCAACGCGACACGGAAGTGTGACCCGCACTAAATCCCTGTGATGAGCTGCACAATCCAGACGACAATTAAGATCGCCAGGAATGCGAGGAAGGCCAGAGTCGGTAACAGCAGTATCCAGATAAATGGGCGTTTCCACGATCGAAGATGATCCATCACGCCCTCGCGTGGCTCTGCGGTCGAATCGCTTGTCGACAGCCCGACCTCTGCCAGCTCGTCGATTTCACCTTCTGCGTCGGCATACGACCAGCCACAATTGTCGCACTTCGATTGATTAGCATGCAGTGGCGTATCGCAGGAGAGGCAATGGCCAATCGCGTCACTCTCTGGAGACTGGCCTCGCGCGATTCTCCGCGCCTTCAATTCGCCAAGCACCGCCAGCGCCGCATCCGCCTGAGACCGTGGGACTCGGAGCTTGATATAGCCAATCGCATTTCCCAGAGACCACTCGGTGCTGACGGTCTCCGCATCCGCCAGCGTGGCGGCAATCCCCTCCGAATCCAAATGCATCCGCACCGCTTCGGCTTCAGGAAGAAACTGATACGATTCGATAGTAACAAGCTGATCGCTCATGGACGTTTCCGCCTATTGCTCTCGTTGCTCTCGTTCCCAAGCTCCAGCTTGGGAACGCCGGTCTTCGAAGCTCCGCTTCGCGATCAGTCCTGATCGACGTTCAACATCAGCATCGACTCTACACTGGAGATCCCAATATGACGCGATCTCGATACAAGATCTTCGAAACAGAGTATCCCCACTTGGCTTATCGCTCGTTGGTAAGCATGACGGGTCGGAAACCCCTCTCACTAAATGACCGCGCGCGATTCTGCTCGTTTTGGATTTCAGGTTGGGTGCCACTGGTAGCCGCTTTGGGCCACCAGTGTCTTCACGTTGCTGCAAAGGCTTTGATCGGGTAGTGAGCGTATGCAATCTTCAGCGTCACCACGGTTTGTTTACTCTGCGATACATCGACAAGACACTGGCAACGCAAGGCCGTCGCCAGCGGCACCCGAAAAGATTTTTTCGCAAGCAGAATCGCGCACACTCATTTTAGCTCGCCACGTTGTGATCATGCTGCTCACCCTTAAACAGCATAAATAAATACCCCAAAGCAGGCAGCAAGAACACTCCCCCCGTCAAAATGACAATCAGCATCATCCACAGCACACCGTCCGGGGACTTCGCCTGAGCCGCCGTAATACTTGGTGGGATGATGGCCGGATACTGTGAGATCCCCCAACCCCAGATCACTGCCGTCACAGCGCCGGATGCCGCGATGACAGCGCGCGAACAGTTGAGACGCCAGACTTCAATCAGCGATCCGATCCCGCAAAACAGCGAGATAATCACCAGGGGCCAGCCGCGATGCACGAATCCTTCCGCCAGATGAGGTGCTTCGATCGCGACCATCACCAGACCTCCGAACGATAGCACTCCCATCCACAGTCCTGTCGATAAAGCGCGTTGTCGCCAGATCGTGGTGAGGTGCTCGTCATCGATCACATGCGCTTCCCGAGTCAAGAAGACCGCCGCCAGATAGGCGCACATGCCGATCGAATAGAATCCCGTGAAGACCGCCAATGGCGAAATCCAGCCGATCACGTATTCCGATGGCAGACTATTCTCGGTAGGGATCTTCATCTTGCCCGAGGCGATCGCACCGGCGGCCGCACCCAGGAACAATGGAGTCCCCGTTGATGCCACCGCGAAGATCGCTTCCCACAACAACAGTTCTCGCTTCGCCCCTCCCCCGTACGAACGAAAGATGTAGGCCCCTCCACGGAAAATGATTCCGACTAATGTCAGCAGTAACGGCAGCCATAAGGTCAGGCCAAGTGCCGCGAACGCCTTTGGAAACCCATTCATCAAGATCATCAGGACGAAGACCAGCCAGACATGGTTCGCTTCCCAGACTGGTCCGATCGCTTTGTAAATGTGCTGGCGTTCCCGATCGGTCGCCTGCAGAGCCGTTGTGAATTCCCAGATCCCCGCCCCGAAATCGGCACCTCCCAAAACAGCGTACAACGTCAATGCGATCAGCATCACGATCAACAACAGGTCATCAGGTCCCATGAAGATCCTCCTGCAAGGGAACCTTGGCCAGACGCGACAGCGATGTGATCGTCGCAATCGCCAACAGCAGATAGATCGACATCGTCCCGGCGAAGACGGACCAGACGCCGGGCGCTTTCGTGACGGCGTCGGCAGTTCGCATGTATCCATGCACGATCCAAGGCTGCCGCCCCACTTCCGTGACGATCCAACCCGCCTCCATCGCCGCGATCGACAACGGGCCCATCAGCACGACGGTCCTCAAGAACCATTTTGATTGGGGCCACGATCGAAATCGAACATAATTGACTAAGCAACCAGCAGCCAACAACCCCATCAACGAACCGATGCCGACCATCACTTGAAAGGCCATGTGAACGACGATCACGGGCGGCTTCACATTGTCCGGAAAATCATTCAGCCCCTTCACTTCGGCATTGAAGTCGGCATAGCTCAGGAACGAGAGAGCGCCGGGGATCTCGATGGCATAGCGAGTTTCCCGAGCGATCGGATCCGGGATACCACCGATGCGTAGTGGGGCGTGTCGCTCCGTCTGAAACTGGCCTTCCATGGCCGCCAGTTTCACCGGTTGAGACTTCGCGACGACCTTCGCGGACCAATCCCCGACCAGCATTTGCACCGGGACGAAGACCAATCCCAACAATAACGCCAGCGTGAAGGCTCGTCGGCAGTATTCATTTTGCGGGTCACGCAGCAAACAGAATGCATAGAACGCCGCCACGCTGAAGCCCGTTACCATGTACGCCGCCACAATCATGTGTGTCACCTGCGCCCCACTGGCCACGTTAAACATCGCTGCCAGTGGATTGATGTCGACGATCTGCCCATCGACGATCCGAAATCCCGCCGGAGCGTTCATCCACGCGTTGGCGGTCACGACGAAGAACGCTGACAGAAATCCCGAGATCGCAATCGGCCAACCGGTCAGCCAGTGAACTCGCTTGGGAAGCCGATCCCACCCGTACAAATAGATCCCTGCAAAGATCGCTTCCAGAAAGAACGCGAAACCCTCCATCGTGAACGGCAGTCCGATCACCGCGCCCCAGCGGCCCATGAATTCGGGCCACAGCAGGCCCAATTCAAACGACAAGACCGTGCCCGAAACTGCACCGACAGCGAATAGCACCGCGAACGATCTCGACCACCGTTGTGCCAGCTTTTGCCACAATCGATCGCCCGTCTGTAGAAAACGCCACTCGGCCACCAGCATCAGCACCGGTAGGCCGACGCCATAACAGGCCAGAATGATGTGAAAGCCCAGCGTAAACGCCATCTGCAGCCGCGCGGGCAGCAACTGATTAGCCGTGGTCAGGTCAGCCAGCAGACCCGTCATAAAAGGTGACTCGATTCAAGGAAGGCGCATGTCGAGAGTCGGAAATTTCGCTTGATTTCCCAGATTCTAGTCGCAGCGACCAGCTTTAGCACGTTGCCTTGAACTCAGTCTGCAAACTGCCAATAAGCCCGTCCCGCAAATCTAATTTGCAACGGTTCATCTTCTCCGTGCCTCCGCGTCTCCATGAGAACTCCACTTCCCCCAATTCGTGCGGATTCGACAGATTCGCGGTCCCCATGTTCCATCCGCTCCTTTCCGTGTGTTCCGTGGTTCGCACCCTTCGCTTTCCCGAACACGCACTATCCACGAAATTGTCAGCATCATTGCCAGCGTTTCGCTAGAATCCGTTGAATCGAGGGATTCATTCACGTAATCCAGATAGCAGAGTTCGACAGCGCGAAGCACCGATCGAGCATAAACAATTCACTAATCCATCAGGCCGTCGGAATATGAACTTCCGGGCATCAGG
>DASYEA010000414.1:0-1991 GCA_036499265.1 Schlesneria sp.
GGGCGAGGCCAGCGAGTACGATCATGTTTACTGGTGTTATCCTCGATTCCATACTGTGTCGGCAGAGCGCGTGACAGATAAGATGCTCGATGGAAAACCGGGTTCGCTCCCATTCACGATCACATCCGACGAAGGGGGCGCAACTGCCCCGACGCACAACAAACCAGTTGCCAAGTCGATACCGGTGAATTTCCGCGATGCCGTCCCCTGCCATGAATTCCTCTTTGCGCATGCACCGTCGTCCGTGAAATACGATGTGCCGGATGGCATGTCACGGTTCACCGCAATCGGCTGGAATCCTCTCAGCAACTCCGTGAAATACGAAGTGCGGGCAGACGACAAGTTGATCTACAGCAGTCCTGAGGCCGGGATCGTCTCAATTGATATCAAGCTACCGGTTGCCACCAAAACGATTGAATTGAAAATAGATCATCTCGGTGACATTTCCATGGATCACAGCTACTGGTGTTACCCGCGATTGCATCGAAACTGAGAACCCTCGCAATCCGCCGAGGTGTGTCAACCACCGGGGTTTTCTCGGTGCAGCGATCGCCTGAGATGCTTATGAGGGAATGGTTTAAGAGAAAATGATGATGGCCCTTTTCCATTCCCTGCAGATTTCCTCAGTGTGACAGGCAAGATTTGCAGCCTAGCGGCAACTTCTTGATGTATCGCAATGCCTGACCGGGAGTTCTGTGGAGGGAGCCGCCAGAGGAGATGAGTGAATGGCGTCAACTACCAGGCCACAACGAAGTACGCGACTGGACCGCACGGCTGACATTGCATGCCCGGTGGCTGCGGACTGTCATCACGACTCGTTCGGGAGATGCGGCGGCGACGGACGAGATCTATCAAGAGATCGCTCTGGTGACCGTACGCAATAACCCGGACGTGCCCGAGGCGAAGGTGGCCCCTTGGCTGTACCGAGTGGCCGTTCGGCAAGCATTGTCTCACCGACGTCGATTGGGGCGACAGCGGAAGTTGCGAGAGCGGTTGTGTGTCGACCAGTCGCCGCGACAGGATGAACTGGCTGACCCGTTAGTCTGGCTGCTGGCCGATGAACGTCAGCAGCTCATTCGCCGCGCGGTCGATCAACTGCACGCGAAGGACGCGGAGCTATTGCTCTTGAAGTATACCGAAGATTGGACTTATCACGATCTCGTGGATCATTTGGGAATCAGTCATAGTGCCGTCGAAACGCGGCTGCATCGAGCTCGTCAGCGTTTGCGAGAGGCCTTGATTGCGTTGGAAGTGACGGAGGCAGCAACATGAACGAATTTGAACCTGTGTCGAGCAGCCAGATTGAACGTCTGGTCGATGGCGAGTTGTCGCGTGAAGAACGTCGCGCGGTCCTGATGGCGTTGGATCACGAACGAGATGGCTGGCGTCAGGTCGCTTTAGCTTTTCTGGAATCGCAAGCGCTGCGTGAAAGTTTGAAGAGCCGTTCGAAGTTGTCGGTGACTGCGTCGCCGATGCCGGCGATGACAGCTCAATCTGCGCAGCGGGCGGGTTGGGGGTTGTCTTCTGTGGCTGCGATTGCCGCGACCGCCGCATTGGTATTCGGCCTTGGTCGGATGTCGAACTCTGATACTCAACAGGCATCGCATGTCCTGCCGAGTTCATCGGCTCCTACGACATATCAGCCTTCGGTGCCAACTGGAGTGAAAGACGGCGAAGTCTTGATCAGTGATACAGGGTCATCCGTTCGGCAACAGCAGACGTTGCGACTGGAATTGGGTGACGGTCGAGGTGGTCCGACACAAGCGGTTGAAGTACCGATGGTGGAGAATCCTGACCTTCAGCCCGAAGATTTGTTGGCCGGCCCACCAGTGATTCCGGACAGTGTCCAGCGAGCATTGCTGCGATCGGGCAGGAAAGTCTATGAACAGCGGCAGCTTTACGAAGTGACATTAGAAGACGGTCGCCAGGGTATTTTGCCCGTCAGCAATGTGTTTGTCCAAAGTGCCGGACCGGATGTCTATCAGTAGTCG
>DASYEA010000415.1:0-3310 GCA_036499265.1 Schlesneria sp.
CGCTTGATAGACAAATCATCTAAGCGCTGACCGCAAAGTCGGCGCATCGCCGCGCGCGTGACTGAATCGGGGACGAAGCCCTGTTCAACAGCAGAGATACCTAATTGCAGAATGCTCATGTCGATAATTGCTCTCGGCAGGATTCCACTTTGCTGCTGGTGGCCCGATTTGCAGGCCGGCGTCGGCTGGCGGCGTGGTCGCTAATCTGAATGGGATCACGTCGACAAAGTGGTTTGTCGAACTGAATTTGAACCACACCAACGTGCCGTTCTTCAAATACCGCTTCGCAGTAGCAGAGGTAGTAGTTCCACAGGCGAATGAACTGTTCGGAGTAACCCTGCTCGCGAACCGCCCCAATCTGAGCCCAGAATGCGTGCCGCCACTGACGAAGTGTCTCGGCGTAGTGTGGCGCGAAGTCTTCCGCGTGAACGAACCGCAAATCCGTCGTTCGGCCCGCAGATTCCAGCATGGTTGCAGTCGACGGCAGACAGCCTCCCGGGAAGATATATCGCTGAATGAAGTCGACGCCCCCCAGGTATTCCTTGTAGCGACGCTCCGGCATCACGATTGCCTGCAGGACGGCGGTTCCTTCTGGGCGAAGCAATTGGCCGATCTTGCGGAAGTAGGTGTCGAAGTACTTGAATCCGACCGCTTCGATCATCTCAATCGAGACCAGTTTGTCGAACTGCCCTGTCAGATCGCGATAGTCACTTGTCAGCAGCGTAATTCGGTCCGACAACCCGGCCTGCTGAATTCGCTCGCTCGCCACGGCGGCCTGTTCTTGTGAGATCGTCGTCGTCGTCACGCGGCAGCCGTAGTGACTTGCGGCATGAATCGCCAAGGCACCCCAGCCGGTTCCAATCTCCAATAGATGGTCACCAGGACGAAGTGCTAGCTTGCGGCAGACTCGATCAATTTTTTCTTCTGAGGCCTCTCGAAGTGAATTCTCAGGATGCAGAAAGATCCCGCTGGAATACGCCATCGTATCGTCGAGCCACAACTTGAAGAAATCGTTCCCGAGATCGTAGTGAGCCCCGATGTTCCTTCGACTGCCGATTCGACTGTTGGCTCGGCACCAGTGAAATAGCCGCTGACCAAGGCCGACCACTCCTGCGAGTCCGCCATCAAATTGGTCGGCCTGATGCAGGTTGCGAACAAAGATCCGGAATAGCGTCGTCAGATCATCGCAGTCCCAATCTCCATGCAGGTACGACTCTGCAAATGAGAGCGCGCCACCGAGGACCGTCTCCCGATAGAAACGCTGGTTGTGAACGCGGAGTTTGACTTCCAAATCGTCGCCTTGCCCCAGATTGATGGCTCCGTCACCGTCGATCAGTTGAATCTGACCGCGCTGCAGTCCCCGCAATCGGCTCGTCACGACCGAACGCATCAATCTTGCAAACCGTCCTGGCCTCAAGTGCGTATCTGCTACTTCGGTCATGCGGAAACTTCCTGATAGTCTGAATGATCAATTGTGCCGGTGGCTTGCCCTGGGTGCGGGACGTACGGAACACGCTTCCACCACAAACGCAGCGCCTGCCAATAGATGCCCGCGTAAACCTGCAGCGTCATTAGCGGATAACGGATTAGTGCTCGTGCCAGATTCCAACTGGTGATCGACCTTCGCTGTAGTCGGAGCGCCGCCACGAACGGTTTGGCCTGACCGCGGGCGTTCTCGATCTGCAGGGTCAGCTCAGTGCCGGGAGTGGTCAACTGCCAGTGATAGTCGTAGTCCATTTCCAGAAATGGAGAAACATGAAACTGCTTCGGTTGCTCGGACGTCAGCGTCGCGCCCTGCTGCTGCCGCAAATCGAGCACATAGCTATGCCGTTCGTTCCAGGGGGTATTGCTGACATCAGCGACGATCGACTGCAGGGTTTCGCCATCTTCAGCGAAGCAATAGAAAAAGCTGACGGGATTCATCAGAAATCCGCCGTATCTAAGATGCGTCAATAGTCGGATGGGACCGTCGGGCCTCCAGTTGAGCTTGGACTCGACGACATCGCGCACCGACTCCGCCAGAGGTTGTGCCACGGGGCCGATGTGATCACTGCGACGAAACCATGCCCAGTTTGGACGACCGGTGGACCAGAGCCATCGACGGTCGAGCGCTGTCGTGAGCTCATCGAGATCCAGATAGACGAGAAATAGCGAATACTTAAACTCGTGAACGGCTGGTGTGAGGCGTCGATGGTAAACGTAGCCTTCGTACAGGCAGCTGCGTTGCGTCATGCTTCCGCTCCCTCGACGCTCAGGCACCTTCGTTCGGCCTCTTCTACCTGCGGATAAACGGCCAGGCCGCACTTCGACTCGCGACTCTCTTCCAGTGCGTTCACGACGGCGAGAGCACTGACAACCCCATCTTCGTGAAATCCATTTCCCCAATAGGCTCCGCAATATGAGGTCCGGTTGACGTCAATCAATTCGCGATGCCGAGCTTGTGCCAGCGCACGACGTACGGTGAATACGGGATGGTCATACTGAAACCGCTGAAGGATTCGGCTGGGGTCGATCGAAGCTTCATCGTTCAGCGTTACGCAAAAGGTGTGTCGAGATTGAAGCCTCTGCAAGATGTTCATGTTGTATGTGACGGTCGCCGCCGTGGGAGTCTCGCGCCGGATTCGATAGTTCCAACTCGCCCACGCTCGTTTTCGTTGGGGGAGAACTGAGGGATCGGTGTGCAACACCGCTTGATTTTTGCTGTAGGGGAATTCACTCAGGA
The DNA here is from genome assembly GCA_036499265.1 of Schlesneria sp. Taxonomy (GTDB): domain Bacteria; phylum Planctomycetota; class Planctomycetia; order Planctomycetales; family Planctomycetaceae; genus Schlesneria. The sequence goes on from DASYEA010000415.1 coordinate 2,723, forward strand.
TCTCGCGCTCGGGCCGACTGGCATCGGTTCCCAAGATTTTCAGGGCCTGATCGCTATGGCAGGCGAAGATGACATGGTCGAATTGTTCAACGTCTCCATGCGCGGGCTGTACTTTGACATGGTCATCGCAGCGAGCGACAGTTCGGACTGGCGTGCTCGTCCGAACGCGATCTTTAAAGCCGCGAATCAACGGCTGTACATAGTTTCGCGACCCACCTTCGATGACGCGCCAAGTAGGCCGGCGTGTGACGCTCAGCAGGCCGTGATTCCGATAGAAGTCGACGATGAAGCGAATTGGAAAATGAGCAAATGTCCCCGTGGGGCAAGACCAGATGGCCGCTCCCATCGGTAGTAGATACTGCTCGGCGAATTCTCGCGAATAGCGGTAGCGATCCAGGAACTCACCCACTGTCGCTTGTGGATCGCATTCTGTGGCAGAGCAGACGGCATCCCGATTGAATCGCAGGATGTCGGCAACCATGCGATAGAAGCGGGGACGCAGCAGGTTGCGGCGCTGAGCGAACAGTGAATTCAGTGACTCGCCGTTGTACTCCAGGAATGTTCGATCATCGCGAACGCTGAAGCTCA
>DASYEA010000416.1:0-4221 GCA_036499265.1 Schlesneria sp.
GACTTGGACTGAGAGTTCGACGCGACAACTGGCGCCTGAGACGACTGCTTCAACAAGTCGGCCACATTCGGCATTCGATTGCCAGAGATGTCCTTCAAGATCTGCAACATCTCGGCCCACTTCTCGAGGTGGCCGACACCAAATTCTGGATTGCGCATCGCCTGACGAACGAGTTCTTCACCACCGGTGACCAATCCGGTCAATCGCCGTCCATTGGCTCGCTCAGCAGTTGACTGGGCATCGATCCGTCGGCGGTTTTCGGGTTGATCCAGCTCTTCCGGCGTCAGCATTCGCAACTGTTGGTTGGTGTGATGGAGCTGCATTTCGCGATCGCGGACTTCCAACGACTGTCGATGCCACTTGCTGAGTTGTTCCGTCAGCCAGATCGCATGTTGATCGGCGCTCAGGACGTACAGCGTGTAGGCAGGTGAATAAGTACGAGACCGTCCGGGGAGGTAGTCTTCGACGAACAACCGCACGCTTAGCGGTTGCGGCTCGATATCTAAAGTCCTGGCACAGAAGGTTCCGGCCAGTTCGAGCAGTTCTTTGTCGCTGGCTCCCGCACCGAGGATTCGCTCTCCCTTAGCGGGCTTGGAGACAACCGATTTATCCATCCCCTGCCATTCGATCCCCACCACTTTGACACCGAAATCATCTTGTGCCCGAATCTTGAAACTAAGCGTTTCGGAGTCGATCACAATCTTCTGTCGCGGCAGGTCTTCGCAAGAGAGCGACGGAGCTTCGTCGTCACGACCGGTGATGCTGACAGTGAATGGCTCCAGGCCACCCAGGCCAAATTCATCCTGCCACTGGAAGATCATCTTTCGCGACGCTTGAATCTTACTCGTCTCACTGGAGATCGTAGCCCCGGCAACATTCGCGGATTGATTGTCGATCAAGGCACTCGACAGTTCGCGGTTCGCGGTGACTTTAAAAGTTGCCGTGCTTCCGTTGACGATGGATACGGTGCCACCGCGAACGTCTTTATGAATCACTTGCGGACGCAGCAGATAGTCGGGCAATTGAACTTCGGCCACGACTGACGAAATTTCGGGACGCATCATCGGTTCAAGGCGAACTCGCTGTTGAGCGTCACCGATCTGCAACGAGAACCAACCGGAGTCAATTTGAGCGGGGAGCGCGAACTCATAGCGTCCGTCGCGCAATTCCGCTGTGATCGGCAATTGACTGCCCAACCAGGCAGTTCCCCGAGGTGGTTTGGACTGTGTCTTCTCGAGCAGCTTGACCGAAACCGTGACCGGTTCCCCATGAGCCACGACCAATCGCTGCGGCAGTTGCTCGACTGCGGTAAACGTATATCGTGGTGTCGATTGCCAGGGTGCCGCGAAGCGGGCCCAGGCATTTGTCGCGGCCGCGGGGAACAAGCAGAGCATCAAAATCGCGACGGCAGCGGGAACGACGGCCATCCACGCCCAAAATCGATGTCGTGGGTTTGGAATCGCAGCCTGTAGATCGCGCTTGCCCGTTTCGACGGCGACTTGAGCCACGGCGGCCTCGACCAGGGCTCGCGAACGCTGCTGTTCGGATTCACTGCGAACGAGTTCGATAATCCCCAGCAACTGATCACCAATTAGCGGGAGTTTGCGACTGACAAGTCGAGCAAGTTGTTCGAATCGGCGATGACACCAGATCCAGCGATGCAGATAGACAGGAACGAACGCGCAGCCTGCAACCGCCAGCAGGAAGATGCCCATTCGCACCGGGCCGGGGGTATCGATGACACGATCGAGGGCGAACACCGCTAGGTACGAAATGAAAACTCCGAAGACCGCACCACAAGCGGCTTCGATCGACTTGATGGTCCAGACACGATGCCGAAACTCATGTAACTGAGTTTGCAGGGCTTCGGGCAATGCCAATTTGGTCTTCGGCTCTACGACGCTCATTTCGCGTTACTCCTCGAACGAGATGACCGTGGCCATCGGGCGGCAATTTGTCGCCGATATCATAACGAACAAGACATCAAATCAATCCAACTACTTTTCTACCGATCCAAAATACCGCCAGCATGATCACCAGAATCGAAGCCACGATCGGGTGGCACCACAACTGAACACGCCTGACCGAAGCAGGGGGCTCGGGCAGGGCCGATAGCGATTGCAGAACATGCTCCAGGCGATCGACCGCGATGACTTGGCCTTTTGTCACGCGAGCGATCTCGTCCATCACTTCGGGACGTGCCGCCCGCCCAATACGTTCGATCGGAACGCCTTGAACGAAGAACGAGGCCTGCAACGTGGCCCCCGTCTGTTTGCAGGCCAACGTCACTTCGTGACGACCGGGTTCATGCGGAGTGAAATGCGACGAAAATTCGCCCCACTCGTCGCCGGAGGAGTTAAACCGCACGGTCTCGGACTTACCCGAGGGAGCGACGATTCGTGCCGTGACATCTCCTTTCGGCAAGGGCTCACCACTGCGTTCCATCACATTGGTATTCAGCGCAATTGTCTGCCGCACTTGCGGTTGCTCTGGCGAATAATACATGCGCATTGTCTCGCCTTTAGCCATGTTGCGCTGGTAGGCCATCCATCGTACCACCTGTCCCCAAAAGCGATAGTGGTATTTATCCTCGACCCCTTTTCGCCAGCGCCAAGCCCCGTCGGTCCCCATGAATAGGACTTTTCCCGCTCCAAACGTGCGAGTCGCCAGCAGTGGGAGGCGACCAAATTCGTTCGAAACATCTTTATGAACGCATAGCACTTCGCAGCCCGCCTTGGCACGTACCGCCGGGGCGTACCACTGAAAACCGGGTAAGCCTTCCCAGACTTCGATGTTGTCTTCTTGCGTATCAGCCAACTTCGTCAACAGGCTGCGGCGGCCCGATTCCGTCAATTCAAAGTGACTGGCGGTACGTGATCCCCATCCTCCCGGTTGTGCCGCATCCATTACGACGGGGCACAGATCTCCCAATTCAGTATCAGCTAGAGACAATTGACGGCCTTGCCAGCCGGGCATGAAGACCAAGCCGCTGGCCTGATGCTCGACTAATCCCTTCAGCAATCGACAATCTTCCACAGTAAGCTGGCCATCATCCAAACCGACGTCTCCAAGAAAGACGACGTCGTACTTGGAAAGTTCCTCGCGTCCCTGCGGAAATTGCTTGATGTAGTCTTTATTTCCGCCCCCGGATTTCCCCAATCCTGGATGGAACAACAAGCAGGAAACTTCGACGCCGGGATCGCGGGAGAGAGCATTCCGCAGATAGCGGTACTCCCACCGTGGGACCGATTCGACGACCAACACTCGCAGTTTTTCCTCGCGGATCGCGATCGGTGCTGACAGCTTGTTGTTGTCGGCCAGCAATTCTTCGCTTTGACGTGGAACGTCGAGGGTCAACGTATAATCCCCAACCGCCTTCGGCTTCCACAGCAGCCATTCGCTCGTCCGTCCCATGGGTGCGACGCGGACTTCCTTGGTGAGTTCTTCCCCGTCGGACGTTTTGAGAGTCACGGTCGTCAGATACTCGCGCGGCAAAGTGCTTTCAATCGTGAACGGAATCCGCACGGATTTACCAGAGATCCCAAAGGTCGGAGCGTCCAGGCTGAGCAGTTCCACATCAGGCAATCGGGAAGAACTGCCGACCGGAACGGTGAATACTGGAATATCCTTCAGTCGCAATGCCGATGCCGCCACGACTGGCGCTCCCCCTTCGTTCCAATCGCCGTCCGATGCCAGGACGACGGCTCGCAGGTTCTTGAATCGCTGCGGAGCTGTCGCCAGGGGCTCGTAGAGGTTGCTCCCCTGAGCTTTTGTCAGATCTTTGTCGCCTTCGGCGGCCGTCTCCAGTGAGGAGAACGGTTGAATGACGATCGACATTCGTTCCTGTAACGACTTCCAAAAGGCACTGTCCAGCAGTGGGGCGATCGATTCGCGGCGAGTCGACACCGTCGTCGTCGCCGAACCGCCGCCAGCGACATCGCGAGTCTCCATGCTGGCGGAATCGTCCCACAGCACAGCGATCGTCGGCTTCTCTTCGGGGCGGTATTCCTCGACCCATTCAGGCTGATTGAACAGCAGCACCCCAAAGCTCACGAGGGCCAGGCGCAAGAGTTCCAGCAGCCCGAAGTCCCACCGATAGTTGCTCCGCCGCCAAGCCACGAAGCACAGTCCCGCCGTGACTGCGACAATCACGATCGAGAGGACGATCGACCAGGGGACCCACAAGAATGTCAGCGATCGAACTGGAGTCATGCGGTGGCT
>DASYEA010000417.1:0-2803 GCA_036499265.1 Schlesneria sp.
CGTCAATCGACTTTCCATCGGAGATTCGATAATCGGTCGCGCCGACCTGCACATTGGCCGGCCGCAACATTCCGGTAAACGCCGTTTCGGCGACCCCAGACCAACTGATCTGCTGTGGATTCGAACCCGCGGCGACCTTGGAATTGACCTCCACAGATTGCCGTTCTGTGGCAGGACTGTAGATGTTCGTCCACAGACGTTGATGGCATGTTGATGAGTTCGCATCGATGTTGACGATGTTAAGCTGATTGACACGAAGCGCGGTTCCATTCCACGTCTTCGCCAAGCTGCCTGTGAGCATCGCCGCCAAACCGATCCAAAGGGGAAATGTGATCCAAGTGCCGCGCGGCCATTTCAGCAGCCGATGCACGATCACGTAATCGATCGGCCCAATAGCCAGCAATAACAGAACCATCAAACCCATGACGAACCACGGGGAAGCTCGATTCACGTTCGCGAAGTCTTCTTGTCCTGCGTGGAGTTGCGTAGCGAAATCTGTAATTCCCGTCGTACTCAGTTGCGTATTGCGTGGCGCGTTGCCGCCTGTCGTTAAGAGGTCAGACGAATCGGCAAGACGACGTGTCAACGATGACAACTCACTCCATTTGCTAAGCGGAGGTTGCGTCATATCCAGCGAGAGGACCGTCGTTGATCCCAGTCCATAAGGGGAACGAACCAGCAAGGCATCGTCACGACTACCGGCCAGCACTTCACCCTGGATGACCTTCACGCTGGGAATGGGGAGTCGCCCCAACAGAATTCGGACATTCTTTCGTGCAAACGATTCGAGTTTCCCAAACTCGCTGACTGTGACAGGTTGATCACCCACGGTCACAGGCAGCCAGCCAGCGAATGGTTGAACGATCGCCTGAGCCGACCTGGGATCTTGCGGAAGCGAGATCAGCAGGCGTCCTCCACTGGCGACCCAATCGCGGACGGCATCCGCCTGAGGCGAAGTCAGGACGGTTTTCCCTGTGATGACGAGCATCGAGATCGAGTCATAAGCCCGAGCATCGATCGGCAATTCTTCGACGCTGACATCGACCGCACGCAACGATCCCGTTTTCTCGGATGATCGCGAGGCATCGGGTTTGGAATCGCTCCAGTCGAACCCCGGAGGATTGCCGACGGTCGCCACCAATCGAACAATCGGATCAATCGGCGCAGCGGTGGCAGCGCCCAGTGGCCCCAACGATTTCGCCGTCCAGATCATTTTCCCCGAAGAAGTTGCGACTACTACCACTTCGAGTGCGGGATTGAGATTGCCAACTTTGAAGTAACCGCGCAGAGTCTGCTTCCCTGGCAGCAGGTCTGTCGGCGACGAGAACGTCACGCGGTTGCCATCGGGATCGGGTGCTGTCACGCGAACTTCGTAAGATCCCGCTTCGGCGATCTCCATTTGGATGACCGCTTCGGCCCAGCTACCAATCAGATAGCTGCCCTGCCAACCAAGTCTCAATGCAGGTTCTTCAGCGCGAATGACTGAGCAGGTCGCGAGCAAATAGAGGAACGCCACCGCCCAGAGTATGGAACGGAGGTGAGATTGCCAGACACCAAGGACACCCCAAGACGGGTGACGAGGGGATGTTTCTTCAGACGAACATTCAGACGACCCGCTCACCGAAACTCCGCAGAATGTTGAGAGATAGATCGAATCGGGCCGCGAACCTGATCGCCGCAAAACGAGCATGATACGTCGGTCCGAAGGAAAGCGTGAGCGCCATGAACAGTTTGCAGACGAAATTCACATCCCCTACTCCGAAGCTTCGGCCATCAATCCCAGCAGGAAGGTCGCAATTCCTCCGAAAACCTCCATCGGAATCTGATGGCCACCTCGAAACGGGATAAATTCGACCTGCATATCGGCACTTTTCAGGAGATCACGCAGCCACTCGGCAGCCGCGAATGGCAGCAATGGATCTTGCGTCCCGTGGCTTTGCAGCACGGGTAGTCCGCTGTGGGCTGGGGCACATTTCTGCCACTCGGGTTCATGCAGCAATGTTCCGGACATGGCGATTAACCCCGCAACATTCTCGTCTAAGTGAAGCGCGCTATCCGTAGTCAGCATCGCTCCTTGTGAAAAGCCGCCGAGTACGATTCTCGAGAGTGGCAGCCCGGTCTTCGCCTCGACGGTCGCCACGACTTTCAGCAGTTTCTGGCGAGCATCGACCAATCCCTCGGGACATTCCTGACGCATTTCTCGATATCGGCCGGTCGCGTTGGCAAGTTGTAGTTTCACCATATCGATGGGCCACCAAGCTCGTCCACCAGACAATCCGAGTTGGTCTAGGGAGAGCGGAGCTTCTGGAAAGATGAACTGAACTCGGTCTTGAAGCACCGGGATCTGATCAAGTAGCTCTTCGCCAATTGGAACTAAGTCCGAACCCGAAGCCCCATAGCCGTGGCACAGAATGACAACCAGACTCGGCTTGGCGCCATCGGGCAAATCGTCCACAAGACGACATTTCAGGCTGCCGAGCGTCTCAAGTTGCTGTCTCATCTCTAGTTCCTTCCAGGCCATCGAGTTGCGTTACGTCATTCGCGATTGTGATGAACGTCCCGCACGAGGGCAAGAGGCGAATTCTGGCATATCTGGCATGTCTGAGGTGGGAACGTAGCGGATCGCCGAAAGTTACGCTGTTTTCAGTTGGAATTAGTGGGACAAATCGGCAAATTCCGATAGACTATATCTCCGCTTTCGGTTGCTCCTGCCTCCTGCTTTCATGCGAAGGGTCGTCGTATGACTCGATCTCGAACGAACGTTGTCTGCCTGGCAATCGCGTGCGCCATCATTTTTGGCTTG
>DASYEA010000418.1:0-4839 GCA_036499265.1 Schlesneria sp.
TTTGTCTCGTGGTGCGGCGCTTTGTCGGCGATGAAGTCTCGCTCCAGTGTGGTGATGCGATCCTTGCCGAATAGGGGAGAACGTGGGCCACTCCACAGATACCACAGGAAATCCAGGTGTTTCTGCTCGCGTTGTTGCATCGACCAGGCGACGACTCGTTCGATGGCGTCGAACATCGGCTTGCCGCTCAGCCATTCCCCGTCGATTGGCATCGGCAGGAAGTTGCCCTGACTGTCACACGGGACGCAACCGTGGAAGATCAGGTGATCATCGCGTCGCAGGTACATCGCGCCGTTGCCGACGATGTACTTTAGATGCTCATGCAGTTTTTGGCTGCTGAGGAATGAATGCCGCAGACGCGAGAGGCAGAGATCCTCTTGCGGAGTCAGTTCGTAGGGGTTCGCCGGATCGATCGTCGGCAAGTAGGTGTCGCGCAGCGGATAGGTGACGCCGTCGACGTTGATCGTGCCCCGTTCGTGATCGATGTGATGCAGCAGGCGGCGGTGATCGATCCCCCAATCGGGATTGCGTTCGATCATTTGCCCTTCCAGCTTGAACTGCATGATCGCCGCGGCTTTTTGCATGCGACCAACGATCACGTCGGACCGCATCCCGCTCGATTTCGGCAGGAAATACTCGGCTGGATCGTCGACATACACCGTTCGAGCCAGATGTTCCAGCGGTGTCAGCGGGATGCTGTAACCTTCGTCAAGCTGACCCAGTCGGCGATACCGCAACGAGACTCGCAGAACGTGGAAAATCAGCGCGTCATGGCCCAGGCCGGCCCCCAGCCAGGCAATGTCATGGTTACCCCAGATGAACGAGACGTGAGGCTGATCAAGCAGGTAGTCCACCACGCGGTCGCCGCGTGGACCACGGTCCCAGCAATCGCCGCCAATGATTAGTTCGTAGATCGCCAGGTTTCGGATCAGTCGGCCAGTAATATGGATCAGGTGGAGTGCTCGGCCGCGTCGCAGCAGTTCGTCGACGATCGACTCGACAAACTCGCGCCCCCGCTCATGCGATGGTTCATGCAGCATCTCCGCGAAGAGGTCGGTGTATTCACGTGGGAACACCTGCATGGCTCGTTTCAAGCTGTACCGCGACGCGAGGACTCGCACGAGTTCAAACTGATGTTTCAGTGTGCGGCGAGTAAACGTCCGCAGCTCGTCGGGGTCCGTGAGCGTATGCTGCAGGCGCTCGGTGACTTCGGCCGGGTAGAAGATCAGCGTCAGAAATTCGGAAAACTCGGCGGGATCCATCTTGTCTTTGAATAGCCGCTCGACCAGTGGTCGCAGAGTTCCCGAGGCGTTGTTGATGACGTGTCGCAGCTTTTTGTCTTCGCCGTGAATGTCACTGATGACATGGACCGTCCCCTTGGGAAGTGTCAAAACGGCGGACAAACGAGCGATTTCGGCGAGTGCGGAATCGATGTTCGGAAACTGCTTGGCCAACGCCCGCAAGAGCGTCAATTCGTAGCGGGTGGGCTTGTGATCACGGCTGAAACGGAAATCGCTGAACTCGCGATTGGAGTGCGGCATGCTGGTCATTCTTCCGGAAGTCGAGTCGTTGTCGGTCATCGTTGCTGATCGTGGGGCACAACCTGCGAAAGTTGGAGGCCGTTGTCAATGATCGATGCTCGCGATGATGCGGTTTCCGCGGGCTTCAGAATTCCGTCGAAAACTGAAATGAACTCAAACTGGCCGTGACGTCAAGACAGAGTTTTCCTAGAATCCCAGAACTGAAATCACCGCCACGGATTGTGATGACGGCGGTTCAAATACGGGTACTGCCCGCGGGTCAAACGGAGTGACAGGGATGACGTTGTCCATTCGTGACGCATGGAGACTGTTTTGCGGACTGACGGCAGGTACCTTGCTGTCTCCTGCCTTTGGTGCCTACACGGTGAAGGACATGATGGCCTTCACGCCCAAGCAACAGGATGTCGAATACGAAACGCCCAAGCCCGAAGAGTATGCCAAGTGCAAAGTGGAAGTCGAGCGCAAAGGAAAAGGCTCGGGTTGGGTGGTGCTGGGTCCCGCCGGCCAGGTTCTGCGGAAGTTCCTGGATACCGACGGCGACAAGAAGATGGATCAGTGGCGCTACTACAACCAGGGGGTTGAGGTCTATCGCGACATTGATACCAACGATAATGACAAGGTCGATCAATCGCGCTGGCTGAACCTGGGTGGTTCGCGGTGGGGGATCGATCAGAACGAAGATGGCCGCATCGACACCTGGAAAGTGCTCTCCGCGGCCGAAGCTGCCAAAGAGGCGATCCGAGCGATGGTGGCCGGTGACGATGTGGCACTGCAACTCGTCATGGTGAATGCCGCCGACGTGAAGGCGATCGGCCTGAATCCGCAAATCGGCGCCAAATTGATTGAATCGACAGCGGATGCCGGTAAGAAGGCCAAAGTCATTCTCTCCAAGAGTCGTGTCCTTAACGGACAGGCGAAGTGGATTCGGTTTGATGCCCCGATGCCAAGCACGATTCCTGAGGACGAAGAGAAAGCAACTGGCGACGTCCAGGTTTATGAAAATTCGATGGCCACCATCGAATTGAAAGGGAAGTACTTTGGCGTCCATATGGGTGAGCTGATCCGCATCGGCGAAGTCTGGAAGTTGTGCCAGATTCCACAACCGATTGAAGACAATGGCACGATTGAGACTGCCGGCGGCATCCTGATGCAACCACTGCTGGCGGCGGCAAGCAGCGCGCCGAATGTCGGCACGTCGCCGGAAGTCGAAAAGCTGCTGGTCGAACTGCAGGCGATCGAAGTTAAGCTTGGGGATCCCAAGACTGATGCCGCGGCAATCAAGACCTTGATGGCCCGCCGCGCCGACTTGCTTCGCAAGGCGATTGAACTTGCTGAATCTGATGACGAAAAGCTGCTGCTGACCAAGCAGATGATCGATGGTTATGCTCTGGCTGCTCAGATGGGGACATTCCCCGAAGGGGCGTCGGACTTGCGCGCGATGGAACTCGATCTTCGTCGTCGCGGGCCGAAATCAGTGTTGGTTCCCTATGTGACGTATCGCCGCATCCAAGCCCAGTACTATGTCGATCTGCAGCAAGCCGAAAAGGACAAGGCGGCGGAAGTGCAGAAGGAATGGATCAAGGGGATGCAGGATTTCCTCACGGAGTTTCCCGCAGCCGAAGATGGTGCTGACGCGATGTTGCTGCTGGCTCATCACGAAGAACTGAGCGGCAAGCAGAAAGAAGCAACCGATTGGTATCAGCGCTTGGTCAAGGATCACGGCAAGGCAGAAACCGGAATCCGCGCCGCGGGGGCGCTGCGTCGGCTTGAGCTTAAAGGCAAGCCGCTGGTTCTGAGTGGTCCCAGCGTTGACGGTGCCGCGGTTGACCTGCGGAGCTATCGTGGCAAGACGGTGCTGGTGGTCTTCTGGGCCAGTGAGTACAAAGTCTGTGAAGAAGACCTGCCTCAATTGCGGGCCATGTATCAGGAGTACAAGCCACGTGGATTTGAGATCCTGGGAGTTTGCCTGGACTCACAAAAGGAAACCATCAAGCCATTCATGACTCAACATCGAATGACCTGGGGCCAGATCTATCAGCCAGGCGGCTTGAATGCGCCGGCCGCAATGAATTTTGGCATCGTTTCGCTACCCACGATGTTTCTCGTGAATGCCGATGGAATTGTCGTGAGCCGCAATGCATCGGTGCAGGACGTGAAGACGGCATTGCCAGCGTTGCTCGCCAAATAGCGGACGCACGTGTCCGAAAGATGATCACAGAGCAGAGTCCGTCGCAAAAACGACGGACCTTTCTTTTTGGTGTCCATGAGTAGTCGAACTATCGGCTTGTTGGCCATGCGGGATTTTGCTTTTGGGAGGGGCGAGGCTGCTGCCGAGCCGCGCTTGTCGATCGACTCACAATAACATGCGCGGCTCGGCAGCAGCCTCCCAATTACGAACACTGATTCGCGAGCAGAATTGCGAATGGTCGACTGGATCACAATGCAGACGAATTCGCTCATTTAAAGAGCAAGATTCTTCGTTCAGCAGCGACTCTCTCGTACGGACTCATAATTTGGGATCAGGCGGCGGGTTGCATTAGACCGCTGTTTCGGAAAGTCGCAACGGCTTACAAAGAAGAATTGAAGGTGAGGGGTTTCGTTCTGTGATCCGGTTTGATATGAAATCAGACCGAATGTCTAGATCGATGTGAATCACGCAATGGTCATGTTTGATGCTTGGCGTTCGCACTTCGCGATCTATCTTGGCTGAACAACGGGAATCTTCGATGGCTCCATCTAATAATCCCCCGGTCGCAACAAATCTGAGCGATAACGATGTGCAGGCGATCGACCAGTTGCGCGAGCTGTATGCTCGACTTCGCAAAGAGCTGGGACGAGTCATCATTGGGCAGAACGATGTCATCGAGCGACTCGCAATTTGCATGTTCGCTCGCGGTCATGCCTTGCTGATGGGGGTTCCCGGTCTGGCGAAGACACTGCTGGTCAGCAAACTTGCCGAGACCATGTCGCTGAACTTCAGCCGCATTCAGTTCACACCCGACCTGATGCCCATGGATATCACTGGCACCGACATCCTGCAGGATGGTGCCGACGGCAGACGCGAATTTCAGTTCATCAAAGGCCCCGTGTTTGCCAACATCGTGCTCGCCGATGAGATCAACCGCGCCCCCCCGAAGACGCAGGCGGCCATGCTCGAAGCGATGCAGGAGCAGAAGGTGACGGTCGTCGGCAAGATGTTCCGACTGGAATCGCCGTTCTTTGTGCTGGCCACGCAGAACCCGGTGGAACAAGAAGGAACTTATCCGCTGCCTGAAGCTCAACTCGACCGGTTCATGTT
>DASYEA010000419.1:0-8985 GCA_036499265.1 Schlesneria sp.
CTGGCGCGGGTGGGAAAAACTGCAACTCATGATCGACGGTGCCAAAGCTGCTGAAATCAGGTATCAAAGACTACTCTCAAAAGAACAAAGATGCGCCTGAAACTCAGGCTTCGCCCTCCCACGTTGCGGCAACGTCTGCGCGAATACGGTGTGACAGAACCTCTAAATTGTACTGAGAACGTCTTTCGCAGATTTGCGCTCCGTTGTCAAAGGACAAAACGGGTCCGGCCCGTCGCGGCGCGGGGAGTCTGGGCGATTGGAGTCAAAGCGGCATCGAGCCACCGCACTCCAAAGTCGCTGGTGATCGGCGAGTCAATTTTGAAAGAGCAATCCCGTCGCGCGGGCACGGAAACAGGTTTTTCCGCGTCGGCCACGCCTCAAACGATGAGGGCTGACTGGCACCCAGATTGTGATCCTTTTGTGCCAAAACCTGGTGCGCGGAGCAATCCCAATCTCAGAAAGTTCTGCGTCTTGTGGAAAGTATTGTGACGCACGGTGAAGTCGCTGCTGACTGGTTTTGGCTGCGTTGAAGTTCACCCAACGCATCGGACCGTGATGGCGGCCGGCCGCTGGATTTCTTAGGATCGCATTTTGTGGCGTTTTGCGACAGGTTGGCTGTTCGACGAGATTGAAGAGGAGACCAGCATGGGGGAATGGCATCGAACAACCGTTCTGTTCACGGGTCTCCATAACATGGAAAAGGCGTTTGACTACATCGCGGACCGAGATGGCTTTGTCAAAGTCGATTTCGATCCGCGTATTGTCAGCCCGACGACATCCAATCGACTGCTGTATTCGGAGCCGCGAACGGCCACGACCTGGCTGCTTGCGCTGCAGCCCAAAAGTGATGGCGTGACCATTATGAAAAGCTTTCCACTCGGCGAGTTTCTTTATCGCTGCAGACGACGGGGGCAACTGCCAGACCACAGGCATCACGCTCGATGAGCAAGATCCCATTTGGATTCGGGCCTCACAGTGGGCTGCAGAATTGCCTCGTCAAAACGAGACTGAAGCAGTCAAGAGCGCACTGGGAAGATTCGGGATCAGCCTGTCCCAGGATTGGGACGCCGGTGGGAAGTTGCTGGTCGAATACGCGAAGCTGTCCGATTCAGAGATCTCAGACCAGCTCATCTTTGATGCCGTCGTCGGCAAAGCTCCTGAGGATTGTTTGGTCTTGGCTTATCAAGATCGAAACTCTGCTGACTAGCGCGGCCACCTCGCCTGCGACAAAATGGGCTGCAGAGAATGGGCAGGATCACCTTCCACCACGCATGTCTGGTTTTCGATCAGTCGTCGTGACGAAGAGGACATTGAAGGGAATGCATCAATAAAGATGGTGCCAGGAAGCGGTTTCGGGAATTATCTTCGGAAGATACAGCCCAAACAACTAAATGCGATTCCCGACACCTCTTGATCTAGGGCAGAGGTCTTTTCCGCATTAGAACGAGCCTCAGACTCAAGGTTGAGGTGGGGCGGGGGCCGGAGCCGGTGGATTTTGGGCCACCATCGCTTGTTCGCTGGCTCGCACCAGTTCCCAGCCGTCCGTCATGGGTTTAAACTTGAATGTGCCATTAGTTAACGTGTATCGCACATCGCCGCGCGGCCCACCGCTACCAAATGTAATGAGCCATGAGCGGTCGTTTGCGATCACTTGCGAATAGCCGGGCTTGATCGAGTACGTCGAGCCATTCAAGCTATAAGCAACTTCACCGCCAGACTCGGCAGGATTCAAGATGGTGATTGTTCCCGCGTAGTTGACCGGTGCTGCGACAGCGGCTGGCAAATAATTCTGCGGAACGGGAGCAACGTAGACCTGTTGGGGAACCACCGACTGCACGACTGTCGGTGTTGTATAGTAGTAGAACGTGCCGTTGGACCAATACCCATTTGATCCCTGCTGCTGCTGGTGATGGTGGTGGTGGTGGTGGCCCTGATGCTGTTGCACCTGTTGTTGGGCAGCCAGAGCCCCGAGTGCGCCGATCATCGCACCATTATTGAAACTCTGGTTATGAGACGGCCCCACGCCCGAATGATGGTGCTGGTTTTGATGCTGATGCTGTGCCTGGGCCGCTGGAGCTAAGGCCACCAGCATCGCGTAGCTCAACGCGAACGCTCGACAAACATTTCGAGGCATGGGGGACGAAACCGCCCATGCCAGAACATAAGCCGCTCGGGATGTTCTGAATGCAAAGGTCATTGACGCAATTCCTTGAACGAGACTCAGGCCGACGCATCCTGCAAGAACGGTCATACCTTCATTGGCGACCGAGATATCGGCGCGAGAACAGTTCCGAAGCTCGAAGGCAAACTGGTGACGATCTCGGTCCGATTCATCTGACTAAACGGAATCGCATCGAGAACCGGACAAGAAATCGCTCGGATTTTCAAGCTTCGCCGAATTATCGCTGGGATCAGATTTGTATTTGGTCCCGCAGGCTAGATAGAAGCGCGAATACGCTGGATTCGCGTCGTGCGAAATGTCATTGTATTTCGATTGCGCAGCGAGCCAAGTTCAATATGTCTTCACGCGATTCACTTCTCTTGACTTCAATGATTCCTGCCTTTTGGTTCCACAGATCATATCGTCTGTCCGCAGTGCGTCTTCTGTTCGTAACAGTGTCGAGAATCGGTTCATGGCTGAAGAATGCTCTTCGACCTCATCAGGTCTCTCCGCTCTGCGTGAGCGTCAGCGCATTGCATGGCAGTTGGGTGATCGATTGCCCGTTGAATCCCTGATCCAATCCCTGGGTCGCAACCTCACTGACGAGGAATTGCTGGAGTTGATCTATGCTGAGGTGCTACTAAGAGATCAAACCAGTGATGGGTGTAACATTGACGAATATCGGCAGCGGTTTCCGCAGGTCGCGGCATCGCTGGAACGCCTGTTTGAGATGCATCAGAACTTGGACGTTAGCTCTCCCTCGGCTGATGCTTCCCTCGATGCGACCAGAGTTCACGATGTGACGAAGTCAGCCGGGTCCAACATAAATGCCGTGGCCGTTGGCGATCGGGTTGGCCCCTACTTACTGCTGAAGAAACTTGGTGAAGGGGGGATGGGCGCTGTTTATCAGACGCGGCACTTAAAGCTTGGAAAGATCGTCGCACTGAAAGTATTAGCGCCGCATCTGCTCGCTCGACCAGACGCGGTCATGAGGTTCGAGCGCGAGATGCTGGCGGTTGGATTAGTCCAGCATCCGAACATTGTGCAAGCGCTCGACGCAGGGGCGTTCGACGGAGTTCACTATCTCTCTATGGAGTACGTGGACGGCCAAGACCTGCAACAGATCGTGAAGAAGAGCGGGCCGCTGTCAATTGGCGATGCTTGCAAGGCCATTTGGGAGGCAGCGCTGGGGCTGGCTGCAGCTCACCGCCAGGGAGTCGTTCATCGAGACATCAAGCCTTCGAATCTCATGCTGACCAACAGTGGGTTGACAAAGATTCTGGACATGGGATTGGCGAAGCTCACCGATGAGGCGGCTCAGATTGCGGGTGACTTGACGTCGACCGGACAATTGCTGGGCACAGCGGATTACATGGCGCCCGAGCAATGGGACGAGGCGCATGCCGTTGACGGTCGGACCGACCAGTATTCTTTGGGATGTACGCTGTTCTTCTTGTTGTCAGGACGCGCTCCCTTCGCCACGGCCGAATTGTCAACCGTTGCGAGAAAGATGTCGGCCCATCTTCATAGCGTGCCACCGGATCTGATCGCGATTCGCGAGGAAGTTCCTGAAGGTCTGAATCAGATCTATCGGCAGTTGATGTCGAAAGAACCTGGAGATCGGTTTCGAACGACCGATGAACTGGCGGTCGCTGTCGAACCGTTTACGAAGGTGATGGAGAGCACTCCTGAGATTGTCTCCACCGATTCGTCGACTGAAGTCGTTCCGGTCAGCACAGTGCAGCCTACCAAGCGACAGCGCTGTGCATTCGTCGCTCGGCATTGGCGATTTGTTTTCATCAGCCTCGGATCAGTCATCGCGTTGGCAGGTATTGGCCTTATCGCCATGAAGCGAGATCAAGTATGGCCTCGAGAAGTAGAAATCAGCGATACGCGAAAAGATTCACGAGGTTCAATTCCCCAAATCTCGACGGTCGCCACTCAACGGTCATCGGAAGTCGTGCCAGAGTATGCATTGTCATTTGACGAAGGTGCGTATGTAGCTACTCCAGTGATGTTCGACGGGGCAGATGGCCTGACGATCGATGTCTGGGTGACTTGGGATCACGGCGGATCCGCGACCTATATTGTGACCGATCGGAAGGGGCCAGATGGCAAGACTCTTGCAGTCTGGGAAGGCCGCTGGTGTATCTCGGGAATCTCAGATCCGCTGTTTTCGGTCAGGGAGAAGGAATCGGTCGTTGGTTTCAAGAGGACTCACATCGCGGCTGTTTTTGATCGTGACGAAATCCGGCTTTACGTTGATGGGCGGTTATCAGCGAAAGGTCCGCAGAGCAAAACGGTACCTTCTCGGATGCCATTTTCAATGGGTATCCCACTTGGATTGGATGGTCCAAAACCTTCTTTTACTGGCCTGATTCACCAAGTTCGTTTTTCTGCGAACGCCGTCTATAGCGGCGACGAATTCGAACCATCTCGCGATCTTGAGCCAGACGCAAACACGATTGCTTTGTATCGAATGAATGAAGGTACAGGAACTGTACTTCACGATTCCTCGATCAACGCTCATCACGCCGCGATTCACGGTGCCAAATGGGTCGATGTCAGCCGGAATCGCCTCTCTGGTTTGCTACCGCGGGCGCAGAAACTGCCAGACGGCCGATACTGGCAACTGCAAACAATAACCCCGTATAGTGACACTCCGATTTCCTGGCATCCCGATGGAACGAAAATAGCGTTGAAGTCGCACTCGACTATTCGCATCCATGATGCCGAAACATTCGAGCCAATTCGTTTTCATTTGGGGCATACGCACAACATCGCTGATGTCCGATTCAGCCCTGACGGCAAATGGCTTGCATCGTCAGGGTGGGACAGTTCCGTTCGTCTGTGGAATGTTGAATCGGGGAAATCTGGTCCCGTGCTACGTTCTCACATTTCTGGAGCGAATAGCATTGCCTGGTCGCCGGACTCAACGCATCTTGTGTCAGGGGGGCACTGGGGGGATGGTAAGATCAATGTTTGGAATATTGATGGAACTCTTGAAGCGTCATGGAAGGGACATCAAGCACACAATCTAGTGTTGTGGAGTCCTGACGGGAAATTTATTGCTGCTGCGGGTGAGGGTGACACCTACAAGATATGGAACCCGAACGGGGATCCTGTCGTCGAGCTTAGAATTCCCAATGCCAGGCTGGTAGGGGGTGCTTTTAGCCCAGACGGGAAGTGGTTCATGACCAGTGCCGGTTCTTACGACGCTCACTACTTGGCTCGCTGGGAAACCGGTACTTGGGTGCTCGCTGACAGTTGGCCGGATCAGAAGCATCTCCATTGGCCGAACAGCATGGTATGGTCACATGACAATTCCAAAGTTTATAGTGTTTGGCAAAACGCCAATTTTTGGTGCTGGGATGTCGAACAAGCGAAATGGACCTGGAGTATTCCAAGTCTGAACATGTATTCGTTTGCTTTAAATTCCAATGATTCAAGATTGCTTGTTAATCCCACTGAATGGAGATTCACAGTTTACGATGTGTTGAGTCGCACGCCGACGGGGCAATTCGGTTTTACGGGGATGAATGTCAGTGGTGATGGGTCCTTCAGGATTGCATCGCGACCTGTCAGTGGAGGTGGGGCGGCTTTAAACAGTCGAGAACTACGTTTTTTCTCAAGCGATGGCCAGCAAACGTCCCCGAGTATTCCGATATCGCCTGCAGATTGTTCTGCTTGGAGCCCAGACGGTCGCTGGCTGGCATTGCCCGATAGTGATTTTAAAGTGAGGTTTTGGGACGCGGAAGGGAATCCAGGCTCGATCTTGTCAGGTCATACCGCGTCGATTACGAGCCTGGTTTGGTCTCCTGATGGGCGTTCATTAGTAAGTGCTTCCACCGATGGGACTATCAGAATTTGGAAGGGATCAGGAGATTTTATCCCTTTAGTCGATGCGCACGGCGGTGGCAAAATGCGTCGATTGGCTTGGTCGCCGAAAGGGAACAGCCTGCTTGTCGAGTCTTCGATTGCAGAGACCTCGAGTCTGAAAATCTATTCTCAAGACGGTGCATTACAGCGCGAACTCCCGATTTCAGATCCTATAGAACATGTGAGTTGGCATCCGTCCGGCGAAGCAATCGCGATATGCTTCATGAACTCGGGGCGAATCTGCTTGATCGACTCGAACTCCGGTGAATTCTTGTTCGGTCTGAATTCAGGGGAATTTCGTCCTTTTCGACTAGCGTGGAGCCCGGATGGTCAATGGTTGGGAGTTTCACCACGCGACGGCAGGGATGGGGTGCGGCTGTATTCGAAGGCCGGAAAGGAGGGACCGACAGTTCCTGCAGCATCCGGCAGCCAGATTTGTTGGCTTGATAACAGCAACACCTTCTGCATCTATGGTCCCGATTGGATTGATGCCTGCCGATTGATAACCACGGGCGAAAGAATCGATTTTGAATACCTGAGAAGCACCAGGTATCGATGTGATCATGTTCATTTAGATCTTGATATTGCACATCACCGCCTTTATTTCTGGAATGTACAAAGTTATTGGAATGGGGCGATAGGACTCATCCAAACTGTGGATTTGGATACAGGGAAATCACCGTTCTCGTTACTCCCGCTCGAGAGAGGTCCCACCGTCCGCATTGATCAGTCAGGCAAGCTCAACACGGAAGATCCAGATGTCGAGAAGCTGTTTGTATATTTTGTAGAAGAACTCGATGGGACGACCACGCTCTACAAGCCAGCTGAATTTCGAAAGCTGGTCGGCTGGTGATCACCACCTAGCAGCAATCGCGAAAAAGGTGATTGCAAATTCGAGCAAACTGCCCGCAGCGTGTATTAGCTGAATGTCAAAGGCGTAGGGGATGGCTGACGACTTGTCTTTCACTTCACTCATGAATCGCATTCGACGCGGAGACGAAGAGGCAGCGAGAGAACTAGTGCGCCGATATGAGAGTGAACTTCGCGTCATCGCGCGGGTTCGACTGACCGACAAGCGAGTGCGGCGGTTGATTGATTCGATGGACATCTGCCAGTCCATTTTCGCGAATTTCTTTGCCAGAGTCGCCACTGGGCAGTTTCAACTCGATTCGCCTGCCGCTCTTCTCAAACTACTATCGGCCATGGTCCGCAACAAAGCGACCGATCACGTGCGGCGACTTCTGGCAGACAAAAGAGGATCTGACAGTATCCGGACGGAAAGTATCGACCTCTCACAGATTGCTGAAGATACGACACGGTCTTGCCGCGCAGCAGAGAACCAGGAACTGCTGTTAGAGATACTTAAGAGATTCACCGCCGAGGAACAGCAGATCGCGAGTCTTCGACGAGATGGGCTCACTTGGGATGAAATCAGCGAAACCCTGAATATGTCTGCCGAATCTCTCCGCAAAAAATTTGCTCGTGCGGTGGATCGAGTCATGAATGAGCTTGGAATTGGCATCAAAGGAGGATCAATTCCAAGCGGCGGGTCGGACCAGTAGCCGCCTTGGGGAGCCAGCATCTACATAATGTGACGCGGTTGCCTTTGTAGGGAGCGGGCGTGGGTTGAGGTTCGGCCCCTTGCGCCTAATGAATGAGGCCATCGCTTGTATTCTCATTCGTGGCCGGACGACTTCTGTCGTCCCTCCGGGACTTCTCGGATACGTTGACGATCACCCACCACTCGAAGTAGTGGGCTATTATCGGTCGTCCCTACCGGGACTAAGAAGGCAGCGGTTGCTGCGCCTGCGGCGAGAGAGTGGACTTGAGTGAGAAGAGAGTAGACAAAAAGGAACGGGCGTGGGTTGATGTACGGCCCTCTCGGCCAGATGACTGAGGCGACGGCTGGCATTCTCATTCGTGGCTGGAGGAGTTCTGTCGTCCCACGACTGCGAGCTATAGAAGCCAATCTGTTCAGGTTGCTTCAGTATTTGCCGCATCGAATTCCTACGACTGCGATTGGCTGCGCTTCGGCGTCTCGTGAATACGTCGAAACCACTCGTTCATGCTCCCATCGAGCGCAAACCAGTAGCAATCACCCTCGAAGTGAATCTGCTTGAGTACGTTCTGTTTGGCAATGGAGTGAGGATGTCGAATGACGACGCTGCTGTCGTCGCCGGAATCTTCCCAACCATCTAGTTCTGAATAGCACTTCGTGCGACCCCAGCGGATGACGAATTTGCCGAACAACGCTTTGAATCGTCTGAGATGCGCCGCCGAAATGCTCTTGTCTGGTTTGTAGTGCTGGAACGTCTTTCGACGATCGGACTGCCATGTGCCGATCAGGCGTTTGTCGAACTTGGTGGGGGTCTTCGCCATGTCGGGGAACTCTTGTTGGGAAGTTCGTCTGGCAGTCTATCTCATTCACGGTAACATTGGTCGAAGTTAACTGCCTTTCGTCAGTTCGGATCACAGGCGGCAAGCAAAACATTGAATGTCGTTGTCTCTCAAGGCTAGTGGGCTCGAATGGCGCCACTGAGTAGCTGTTCAGTATCTTCGTCTTTCTGCTTTTTCGCAGCGTCGAGAGCGATAACGCCGTCTGCATCTGCGGCATCCAGATCAAGGTCTGTCCGGCGCAGCAGCCAAATGAGAATGCCTCCGGATTTTCTCTGAGCGGCATGCACGATCAGAGGCTTTCCCTGGAGGGATTTGCAATTCGGACTAGCGCCCCAGTCGAGTAGAAGTCTCAGTGCGTCCGAAGATTGTCTGCCAACGCAAGTAGAGAATACAGGTGGCTCTCCCTGACCATCGCACGCGCTGATATCTGCTCCGACTTTGTGAAGGTATCGCATTATGTTGAGTCGACCAAAGCAGACGGCTACGGCAAACAATGTCATACGATCCAGTTCATCGCCCGCGCGATAGTCCACGGACAATCCGCCGTT
>DASYEA010000420.1:0-3122 GCA_036499265.1 Schlesneria sp.
TAGCGGGACATCATCGTCGTCTGGGTTCGAATGAGCCGATCCGAACGATTCTTGCGGATGCCCCATACCAACAGAGCCGTAGGCGAATACTTCCACGGGGCCTTCGCAAAACACTGTGCGTCGTCGCGCTGCTGTTGTCGAAGGTAAGTGACGTAGCCCCCCATGCGAACAAATTCGGGGCTGGCCGTCCCGGCGATCAGCTTGCCCCAATCGCGAGGGTACGCCGCGTTGACTCCGAAGGGGACGTTATCCACTTCTGGCAATGCCGCCTCGTTAAAGCCGTCCAGATTGATCACGATGTCGAACTCGGCACCCAGCACCGTCAGGAAGTTCATCGTCATCAGTTGCTGAGGCTGCTTGTAACCGTTGCTGCCCAGTCGCACGAACTCAAACTTCTTTCCAGCAAACTCGGGGGACTGCGCCAGTTCATCGGCGATGACTTGAGTCGCATTCATGCCGAGCTGCCTGGCCACCGAGCCCCCCAGGATCGCGATGATCACTTTGTCTGGTGATCGCTTGTGAATTGGCAGATTGTCATCAATGAAGCCAAACTCGGTGACGCGATACTTGTCGTCATAGGTCAACTTCTGATCGGGGCGCGGCTGCATCACCATGCCGATGTAGGGATGAATCACGCCCGGTGCGGCGAACTGTCCCCCTGGTTGAAACGGATCTTCCGCAGCGGCCCCCTGCTGTTGCTTCACCAACTGTTCCGAGGATCCCAGAAAGAGCTGCACCGCGACATACGAAAAGGCTTCGATGAAGCCCCACATCCCGAACAGCAGGACCAGATTGAAGAGCAAACGCTTACGCCAGCGGAGGCGTTGTCCCCCGGATTCCATTGCGACAACCTTCCGCGCGAGTTGATGTTCGACTGCATTCATCGCGATCGTAGCGACTGCGGTAACACCGCTCCAGTTCGCTGGATTTCCTCTGAGTTGAAAGCAGCCACCAGGGTCTGGCGATCCAGTGGGACCACTAGCGAATATTACGATTTGGCAGTGTTTGTCAGTCCATGGCAGGGTTTTGAGGGGGTCGAGGATATTTCCCCCCGAAAACGCGACGTCGCAGCGAGGGGAACAGGTGGCGAGCAACTGCGTTGACTTGTCGGATGATCTGTTCATGTGATTGCCTTGGTTGCTCTTCTCAACTAAATCGATCAACCAGGAAAGAGGAGTGGCTCGTTTGTCGATCGAGTGCAACGAGACTCAGCGGCTTGGCAGGAGCCGCGCCTTCCCAGAAGACGATCGCTCCGACTCGGTTGTGGACCTATGAAGAGAGACGATCTGCGCAGATTCTCCCTTCTTCTACTCTCTGTGGCTCGGTGTCTCCGTGAGTGTGTCATCGCCTTTTTTCCTAGGCCGATTGCGGGCCGGCTTCTCAGGAAAATCGAATTTGTAGTAGGGAAAAAAGTCCGTCTCTTGCCAGTCGGGGAGGGGTTCCAGATGGTCCAGTCGCTGATTGCAATGACCCCCTCGGTGGCCCCCTGCGAAGTAATGTCGCCAGCCTTGTTCGACGGTCCAGTCACCGTGAATCGACTGTAATTGCGCGAGCTCCTCCCGGGCCATTTCGCGCTCCTCCCGCGAGTATTCCCTGCTCTTGAGAACCTCGCGCAAACCTTCCATCATCTTGCCGATGTGTACGTGAAATGGCCGGCAGTGATCGTAGGCCGACCCGTCCAATTTATCGGCGATATGCTGCGTCCGGGCTTCAAGTTTCAAAAGTCTTGTGGCGTGTCGCATAGCTCCTCCACTCGCGTGAGTCTGGTTTCGAATTCGACCATGTTTCGCAGTCGCAGCATTTGATCCAGAATGGCTCGCGCGGCCCCGAGTTGCACGTATTCTGAGTCTGCTGTCAGCAGTATCTGCAGTCGCTCAAAGGCGTTGTTGGATGCTTCGGTCAGACGACTGGTCAGGCAGTCCACCATTCGCCCGCGTAAGTCGACCATGTTCTGACGGAACTCGGGTTCTTCCAGGCGGCGATAGACAGTTCGTTCGCTGATACCCGCTTCGGCAGCCGCCACTTGAGTCGATTTCCCTGATGCCAGACAGGCGATCAGGATGCGGTCTGTGTCTCGACGATTGGCCGACATGATGGCAGTTTCCTTTCAAAGTTGTGGTCACGTCTCACGGTTTGACGCGCGCGGCACTCGCCGAATCGCGCGTGTCCGCAGGCGTTCGTTCATCGGGTTGTTCAACGAACCTGCCGCAACAGTCAGGCGGAGGCCCGAAGTATCAGGGGGTTGCTGTCGCCCCGCTCAGGAAGGAGGTGGGCGGCGTGCTCTTGTCTGCATCAGATCACGAAATTGGACCTCTGATCTTCCGCTAAGAGAGCGGCCCAGAGGCGTGTCCGTTGGTTACGGTACACCACGAATCATTCGCACCGTCGATGATTGTGCCATTTGCCAAGCCGCGATCAATACGTTGTTTGAGAATCTTTGCCAAATCATGCGAAGTTGTCACTGACAGTTTTTGACAACCCAAGACAATTTTTGACAATCGGTGACAAAACAGGCCTGTTTTTGTCTGTTTTGCCCGAAAAAGTCCTGATCTTGTGACAGATCGATGTCTCGGTGTCGCTTTGAGGTGACGAGGCCTGAAACGCCTTGGGATGTTGAGTGTCACACAGCCTTATCGTGCGATCAGGGCGTCATCAGCGACGTGAAGACACTGGCAGCCCAGAGCCTACGGGAACTGCGCTGCGAACGGACCGGTCCGAGACATGATCGTGACGTCAGTCACCAACCCAGCTGCGAACGCGAAACGCAGGTAACAGTGATCCAATGTGTAACGCACCCATTCCGGAACGAAGACCGATTTGGATTGGTAACCGCCACCTTGGGCCGCCGGTTCACCAAATTGGGAAATGATCTGTTCCCGAGTCGTGACGGTTGGAATCGCAGGGATTCCAATCAGGGGAAGGTAGTGCTTGGCGAACCGAACAGGGATCGGCCCCGACGTGTGCAGCACAGTCAGTTGATCGACGGGGATACACTCGGCGATGATCTTCCCTTTAACCGTCAGTGGGGCGTCGAGTTCTCGCTCTCCTCGAATGTCGTAACTGCCGGTGACCAGGTCGAGACTGAGGGTCAATAGATTCGTCTCGGCAGCACAGTCCACGGA
>DASYEA010000421.1:0-3582 GCA_036499265.1 Schlesneria sp.
CACAAGTCACTTCGACACGTCTGAGAGTTTTGGATTGTGCCAGGAACCGTCTGCGGCAATCAATTCATCGGCTTCCTTTGGGCCCCATGTTCCGCGTCGGTATGGACGGCAGGCGTGGTGAGATTCGAGCACGGGCTCAACGACGGCCCAAGCCGCTTCGACAGCATCCTCGCGAGTAAACAGGGCGTCGTCCCCCGCCATCGCATCACTCAGGAGTCGTTCGTAGGGGGATTCTTCTCCGCTCTGTTCTTCGACCATGTACATTTCTTCCTGATCGCCGACGAATTGCTTCCCTTTTCGCTTCACGCGAGCAGCGAGTGCGATCGCGGAATTGGGTGCGAGGCGGAACCGCAGATAGTTGGCCGGGCTGGCCTGCGGCGCGGAGTCTTCAAACAGATCCTGTGGAGGTGGTTTCAATTCCACGACCACCTCGTGTGCGCTTTCAGGCAAGCATTTGCCGGATCGCAGATACCACGGGACACCTTTCCAACGCCACGAGTCGATATACAGTCGCAGAGCGCAGAACGTTTCGACATCGGAATTCTTCGCGACATTCGGTTCTTTTCGATAGCCCGTGTACTGGCCTCGAACTAGATCATCAGGCTGCAGCGGGCGCATCGCCTGAAAGACCTTGGCTTTCTCGATGTGCACTGCTCCGTATTCGCGAACGGCCGGTGGCTCCATCGCCAGTAGCGCCACGACCTGAAACAGGTGGTTTTGAATCACATCGCGCAGACAACCGGCGGACTCATAAAACGCACCGCGGTTCTTGACCCCGAAATCCTCAGACAATGTGATCTGCACGCTGGAGACATAGTTGCGGTTCCAGATCGGCTCCAGAAAGGAATTTGCGAAACGGAAGTACAGGATATTCATGATCGCTTCCTTCCCCAAGAAGTGATCGATCCGATAGATCGAATCTTCAGGGAAGACAGCGTGAGCGACTTTGTTCAGTTCCTGAGCAGAGGCCAGGTCGCGCCCGAAGGGCTTTTCCACGATGACACGTGCCCCTTTGGCCAACCCGGCGGCACCGAGTCCAGTGATCACGGTCGGGAAGAGCGAGGGAGGAATCGCGAGATAGTGAGCCGGGTGCCTAACCGTGCCGAGGGCCTCTTTGATTTTTTCGAAGGTATCGGGTTCATTGTAGTCGCCACTGACGTATCCCAGCAGCGACGTCAGATCGTGGAATGCTCGCTTGTTGTCGATCCCACCGGATTGCTCGAGGCTGTCTTTGACCCGATTTTTCAGGTCCGCCAGGCTCCAGTCAGGTGCCGCGACGCCAATGATCGGAACTTTCAATGCGCCGCGTTTCACCAGCGCATACAATGCGGGGAAGATCATCTTGTGAGCAAGGTCACCGGTCACACCAAAAACGACCAACGCGTCGGAGTGCTGTGTTCTTATCAAGTCTCTGGTCCCTTGCGTGGCATAGTCACACGTGCCGCCTCTCGAAGAGAGCCTCTTCCCTTTGGTATCGTCATCCGAATGACACCGATCCAAGGATCAAGAACTCAGAACGAGGGCAGGACAGATCAAGCAATTGTTGCTGCAGATGCTCAGCATTGCCCGGAACGCAGAATGAGTCCAGTCAGTAGAGACTGATCTTCGTGAGTTAGATAGGCAATCGCACGCGCGACCGTCATCAGTCGCCGCGAGCAAAAGTCTCATCAATAGGCGGTCCGCGACGGTAAAAGCAGCGTCCGCAGTCTGAACTTGGGAGTTGCTTGGTAGCCTGCTGGTAGTGCTGACTGAGGCATCACCGATAACTGCTCTGGAGCAGGAGATGCAGGGGGCGATGACGGCACTAGTCCGTCGCCAGGAGCAGGCGGTGCTGTCTGAGACTGCTGAGATTGGCGAAGGACAAGCAGATTGCGAAGCATGACATGCGATTGCGAATTGCTGACCACCGTGAAATGGTTGTACTCCGTCAGCCACTGCAGATCACCTTCGGATCGCGAGTCCAGGTTCAGCAAGTTCGTCTGGGAACCGATGGCCTGGACAGGAACCCCTCGAAATGCCGGAATCCAATCCGTATTGGGACGAGATTCGTAGATATTGATGCAATAGTCGACATTATTCGGCACGGCGGTACCGAGTGTCGATTCAATCAACACCAGCGTCGATACAGGAACGTTGCGTTCACCAAGCAGGCGACTCATCCGGCAGGCGTAGTCAGCTCCAGAACTGTACCCGATGATTGTCACAGGACCTGACCTACGACCGGCATGGAACTGATCCGCAATTAATCGAGCATGGATTGAATGAGTTGCCCCCATGATCACTCGCGGCGAGAAACCGTGATCCGAGAGCTCCTGCGAGAGCGCGGAGACGCCCGGCCAATAGCCGGCACCTCCGCGAACAAGAACAACTTCGGGTCGCCCATCTTGTCCACTCCCGATCGCGCCAACGATCAGCCAGCAGAAGACGAGCAGCGGACACGAGAATCGAAACATGACGTCCTTACCCTGCAGAGCGCACTCGCCCCTGCGGCTACTATTCCCAATGTCTGTCTCATGAGAAACAGCTTATTCGGAAAATGTCGATTGTGCGGCGAAGGCAAGCTGCAACGCACAAACAAATCTTCGGCTTTCGCCTCGCATTTGCAGGTTTATCACGCTTGTCTATGGAGTCACGAAGATCTGAAACAGACTTCGCACCCCGCAAATCGGCAGTTTCCGCCGATGGTTAATCGGGAGTCGCAACGGCGACACTCCAGCCGTAATCGAAAACCGATGTGACTGGTTTCAAAATACAGTTCGCAAAAAGCACTCAAAGCGATCAAGAGCCGGGAAATGGATAACTCTTGTCCGACGGTGTGACGCGCACGTCGCAGTAAGTAGAATTGCAGGTCGCGAAAAAGGCGACACTTCCCCTGTTCACTGCGAGCAACATGGACTCGAAATACACGCTGGTTGATACGGCCAATATTCTCTCACCGGCGATGCTCGTCTATCGCGACATCGTTGAACGCAATCTGCGCAAGATGATCGCGATGGCAGGCGATGTGAATCGCCTGCGGCCGCACTGCAAAACTCACAAGATGCCCGCGGTAACTAAGATGGAATTGGCGTTGGGTATCACCAAGCACAAGTGCGCCACATTCGCCGAAGCCGAAATGCTAGCGGATTGCGGAGTAAAGGACATCTTCCTCGCCTACAACCTCGTCGGGCCGAATATTGGTCGCTCGGTCAAATTCCTGAAGAAGTATCCCGATGTTGCGCTGTCAGTGACGGCGGATGACTCACAGATGATCGCTGAATTGAGCGACGCCATGACTGCGGCGGGAACTTCGATTCAGGTACTGCTCGATATCGACCCAGGCCTGCACCGAACCGGCGTCTTGCCCGGCCCGCAGGCAGCAGAACTGTATCAACAGATCGTAGACGCTCCAGGACTGCAGCCCGGGGGCTCTCATTTGTATGACGGCCACAACCATCAGACCAATCTGGAAGAGCGGACTGCTGCCGTGATGGCGGGCTGGAATGGAGCGGCCAAGCTTCGTGATGAGTTTGTTCGCCGCGGCTGGCCAGTCCCTCGCATCGTTTGCGGTGGAACCGGCTCGTTCCCCGTCTTCGCCAAACT
>DASYEA010000422.1:0-3682 GCA_036499265.1 Schlesneria sp.
AGCCTCGCTAATGACAGCGTCATATCGGATCAGATCACCAAAGAGGGAAACTTCGCTTCGGTCCACGGCGAATTCCTGACTATTCTGTCTGAGGAGGTCCGGGCTCCGCTGCAATCGATGTTGAAATATGTCGATCTGCTATTCAATCGTGACTTGTCTATCGATACTCGTCAGGCGTACCTGGGGACCATCAAACAAGCTGGTCGTCAACTGATGACGCTGGTGAACGATGTTCATGAGTATTCTAAATTGGAGTCAGGCGAATCCCACGTGGAGAAGGTCCGCGTCGATCCGACTCGCCTGGTCGGCGAGACACTGGCGGCCTTTCATGAATTGGCCCAAGCGAAGAATTTGTCCTTAACGGCTGAGGCAAGCGTACCCATGCCGCCATTCATCTTCTCCGACCCCACACGCCTGCGACAGATCTTGTTCGCGATTGTCGGACATGCAATTCGAATGACAGAAACAGGCGGCCTCAAGGTCGTACTCCGAATGGTCGACTCGACACCCGATCGTGAAGCGGTGCTGGTCATTGACTTGAACGAGTCTGGGGCGAATTCCGATAGACAACAAATCGGACTCTTGGCCGGAGCCTGTGTTCCCGCCAATCGCAGCGTATCGAGGAAAAGTGGAACTGCGGGCATTTGGTTAGCGATCTCGCAAAGAGTTGCTCAATTCCTTGGCGGCAAGATTACCGTTGCGAGCCCGTCCGATCGGGGGTCGATCTGTACTTGGGCGATACCGACAGGCCTGCATGACGAGCCCACAGACATTGCTCCCATCAGATGATGACGATTTGATGTGCCACGATCGATCTCGTTTCGGAGATGCAGTACTCGCCGCGATCCGTTCTAATCAACAGTCAGTGCCGGCTCTTCCTGTTTTGTGAGCGGCGAGATCAGAGTTCGTGATCGCTGGAATGCATTATGCGATTTGAATCGCCACTTGCGGATTGCTCGCGTCGCCAGTTCCTGAAGCAAACCATTCTAACGACAGCGGCCGGCTGGAGTCTGCAGATTCCGACAATGCTGGCCGCGGCTGAATCTGCGGGGGCATTGCAGATTGCTCCCTTCAAATTCAATGTGACGCCTCCGTTGGGGCATTCGTGTTGCGGCGGTTGGATTAAGCCGGTCGAAGTCATCGACGACGAGTTAGAGGCCGTCGGGATCGTGCTGCTTGGTGCCGGCCAGCCGATTGTCCTTTGTGCTGTGGATTGGACTGGCCTGCTGAATGAAGCGCATCTCCAATGGCGGGCGGCCCTGGCCGAGGCCGCTGGAA
Source organism: Schlesneria sp. (assembly GCA_036499265.1). Lineage (GTDB taxonomy): Bacteria > Planctomycetota > Planctomycetia > Planctomycetales > Planctomycetaceae > Schlesneria. The sequence goes on from DASYEA010000422.1 coordinate 1,279, forward strand.
CGACTCCCGACCGCGTCGCCGTGCAATGCGTGCATCAGCACAACGCCCCGATGGCCTGTTTGGAAGCCGAACGAATCGTCGCAGCCGAAGGCGACCTGCCTCATATCCTGATGAGCGATTTCTTCAAACGATGCCTGGATGCGGGCCGGACGGCGATCAAGCAGGCGGTTGTGCAAGCGCGGCCCATCACGCACATCGGCCGGGGACAAGCCAAGGTCGTCGGTGTCGCGTCGAATCGACGAGTCAAACGCGATCACAATGGGACAGTACTGGCCATGCGTGGCAGTTCTTGCAAGGATCTGTCATTGATCGAAATGGACGAGGGATTGATCGATCCCTACTGTAAGTCGATCGCGTTCTTCGATGGCAATAAGAAAGTGGCATCGCTGCACTACTACGCGACTCATCCAATGAGCTACTACGCCGATGGACGCTGCACCAGTGATTTCGCCGGGCTGGCCCGCAAACAACGGCAACAGGACGAGCCTGATTGTCGGCACATTTATTTCACGGGATGCTCGGGCAACGTCGCGGCAGGAAAATACAACGATGGTTCGCATGCGGCGCGAGTGACATTGACCAAGCGCCTGTATGACGGGATCGTGGCGTCGGAATCTCAGTTGGAACAATCCGAGTTGAAGTCCGAGAAACTGATCTGGAAGACTGCCGACGTTCTGCCACCGGCACGAACATCGTTCCAGGCTCAGGCGTTGGCTGAAGTCATCGCCAACAAGTCTGAAAGCGTCGTGAACCGCAATCGATCGTCGTACACACTGTCCTGGTTGCGGCGTGCCGAACGGCAGATTCCAATCGCCCTCAGTTGCCTGCACTTGGGATCAGCGAAGCTGCTGCATCTGCCGGCCGAAATGTTCGTCGAATACCAGTTACGTGCTCAACGTCTGCAGCCGGACAATTTCGTCTGTACTGCCGCGTACGGCGATGGCGGCCCCTGGTACATCCCAGTCAAAGAGGAGTATCCCAACGGAGGCTACGAGGTCAGCGTCGCCTTCTGCGAGCCCGAAGTTGACGACGTACTGACAGCAGGGATGACGCAACTTCTGAAGTGATGCTGGCCACGCTACGTCATAGTCTTCGCACCCGCTCTGACTCGAACGATCGGAACAATCGCTGCAATCGCATCAGCAAGTTCCTTCGCTTCGGATTCTCCAAGTTGACAGGCCCGCATTCATCCTGCAGGATCTAGTAGTGGCAAAGTGGTACGGAGTTTCTTTGCCGAAGAAGAGTCCGCTGCAAGGCCCCTCCTATGCGCGACGCGAGCACGCTGCATCGACGACGTCGTCTTCGATTGCTGCAAAACGACAACTTCAAAGCCGAAACTGGTTCGAGAGTTAACAGCGCCCCCGCGCCCGTTGATGTCGAAGAATCGCGAGGACAACTGTTCGAGGATTGCGCGGGTCAGTCAGGTCTGCAACTTTTGATCGAAGTCAAAGGTGAAGCGCATGCCAGGAAAGTGTCGCTTAACCGTCCCTATCTTCTCATCGGCAGTGACACTCAGTGCGATGTTCGCATCAAGCAGCCGTCTGTTCTGCCGTATCATGCCTACGTGCAATGGATCGACGGTCGGCTCTTCTGCTGTGGTCTGGGTGAAGCTCAACCACCGGGAACTTGGATTGGCCCGAAGCCCGTAGTGCTGGGACCATTTCGCGTTTCGGTCCCCGATCTGGATTTGGCCATTGGTCAGCAAGATCCGCAATCGAAGAGTTCGGAACTGGCCGAGGAAGTCTCGCAGATTCAATTGAAGTTTGCTGGAGTCGAGCAGAGCGACAACTTGTGGCCCGTCGATCGCCGTCTCACGCTGATTGGACGTGGGGCTCAATGCAAGTTGCGCCTGGATCACCCCGAGATTCCGATCGTGCTGGCTGCCCTGGTTCGAACGAATCGAGCATGTTGGCTGGTCGACTTGCAGCACAACGAACGCTTACAGGTCAACGACCAATTGATCGATTCGCTGCAGCGTTTGGACGTAGGTGACAATCTACGGCTTGGCGAGTTCCAAGCGGAAGTCACGGCCGCGTCATTTGCCGCTGAGCCAGTTGTTGCCGAGCCAACACCGATTATCCCCAAGGTTACTTCCGTTCGCGAACTGGCTGATCAGCACCGAACGCACCTGGGAACGTTGAGCGAATCGCTTGAAATGGTGCAGTATTACCTGGATACCGATCATCTCGACGGTTTTCCGGAACTGAAGACCGCGATTCAGCAGTACGTGTTGCACGCTCAGCGTCACCAGCGCGAAACGCAAGCAGCCCTCGAGAACCTGGCAGGGATTCCCGAACTCGTACATGAACTTCGCTGATTCAACGGTCGTAGCTCCGCACAGCCACTTCGTTGGTCAGGCAGCCGGTCAATAGCGATCTATCGGGCCAGCATTCGCAACGTCAAC
>DASYEA010000423.1:0-15155 GCA_036499265.1 Schlesneria sp.
TCGACGGCTGTCACCCCTCATGAAGGTGCGAGCCCATCCCAGCCTTGGCACTCCGCATCCCGCGTTCATCACGTGCCGCGTTCTTCCCTAACTGCAACCGACAATCGCAGTTGGCACTGATTACAATTCAGCGACCTAAACACTAGGAAAACAAAAACTGTGCCGTAAACTCAGGGCGAGGTTCCTGCCGAGCCGCGCCTGTTATTGTGAGTCCATCGACATGCGCGGCTCGGCGGGAACCTCGCCCTCCCAAAGACTACTCCTTCGGTCAAGCTGCTTACTTCTTCAAGGCGTACCGGAGGCGAGTGTTCCGTCGTCTAATTGGTACTTCATACCTTCTCGGAGGACATGAATCTTCAAGTTGCGGGCCCCGGCGGGTTCTCCCTTTACCATCTTTTCGATGCGTGATTTCCTGGCATCGATCACAGTGACGTTGCCGTTGCCGACGACTTCGAATTCGCGGCCATGGACGAAGACAGCGGTCTCTTCGTCGATTCCGATCCCGATCAATTCCGGATAGTCCAGCACGGCCAAGGCCAATCGGTTAAACCGACCCTTTTGCAGGAAGTGCTGATCGACGATCACTTCCGGCCAAAGGGCCAATCCGTCCATCAGAAAAGGAGTCGAACCGGCTCGCAGGCTGTCCAAGTCCGAACGGCCGCCGATCATCTTTTGAGACATCACGGCAGCGCCGGCACTGGTCCCTCCGACGATGGCTCCTTCGCGGTATCGCTTGCGAATTGCTTCCACGATGCCGGTCCCTTCGATGGAATTCATGAAGACCCCTTGCAGGCCTCCGGGCATCCAGATCAAGGAGGCCTCTTGAATCATCTTCACGGCCCCGGCGGGATCGCGCGGATTCACGAGCGACACCTGAGCGGCCCCGGCCTTTTTCCAGACCGAGACGGAGCCCGGCCCGTTCTCGGGATTGGCTTCGGCAATGACGGCGACCTTGGCCGATTTGCCACCGGCCATCTGAAGCGTACGATCGACAACGCGTATCAAATTCGTACCGCCGCCCACAGCGACAAGCTGTCCCTTGGCGGGGGGTGAAACAGATTGAGAACTACTCGGGTCACCCAGCAAAGCTGCAGTAATCAGCAATGACCACATCAAACCATCTCCTCGGTATGACGGACAAAAACGGACGCGGAAGTGTATTGCGTTTGAGGGGTCACGCCTAGGTCCGCTAGCTGTCAAAACCGTGTGCCTGACGGAAGCTTCGGTTAACTGGCTTGACACGTGCCAATGTCATGGACTTCCGTCGAATCGGTCTCTTAATTTTTTGAAATTGATGCCAGAGTCGTGATCCAAAAGTAACCGGATACGTTAGACCGGGTTAACGGCGCGTTTCGACCTCGACATCGGATCGATATGATCGCGAGGTCGTTCGGCATTCGCTCTACATTTCGTCGGTAAGCACTTCCGTCAGTTCGGGCCCCCAACAGAACTCGAAAACCTCATGGCGCCGAAGGGGACTTTAGAATCGGCAAACGCACCGCCTCCCGCTCGAGGATTGGTGGACGTAGTGGCTGCGCGACTGTCACCGTTGGACGTGGCCGCGCCGACTTATGTCGGAGATGTGATTTCTGCGATCTTGCAGCTCGCCTGTGAGGCTCGGGCCAGCGATGTTCACTTCACGCCGACCGAGACGGAACTTATTGTGGCCTGGCGCGTCGATGGCGTGCTGCAACCGATTGCGAGTGTCCCGCAACGGTTGTCGGCGAACGTGGCCGCTCGGCTTAAGGTTCTGGCGGACCTGCTGACGTACCGGACAGATGTTCCGCAAGAAGGTCGATTGCGCGACGACACGCATGACATGGAAATGCGACTGAGCACGTTTCCGACTCTGTATGGCGAAAAATCCGTCGTCAGAGTGTTTGCGGGGAGTGGCCGGTTTCAGTGGCCGTCCGACCTGGGTCTGCCCGCCGATCTGCAACGGGGGTTGCTGGAACTTCTGCTGGAGACCGCCGGGACATTGATCATTACGGGACCGGCGGGGAGCGGGAAAACGACTACGGCCTATGCCTGCTTGCGCGAACTGCAGCGACAGGTCGGATCCGGCAAGAGCGTGGTGACGCTGGAAGACCCCATCGAATCGGTCCTGGGAGGCATCTCTCAATCGCAAGTGAATCGCGCGGCGGGCTTCGACTATGTGTTAGGACTTCGCTCGCTGCTGCGTCAAGATCCCGATGCCATCCTGGTCGGTGAAATTCGTGACCGCGAGACCGCAGAAACGGTGTTTCAAGCCTGTTTGACGGGACACCTCGTGCTGACAACCTTCCACGCGGGGAGTGCTGCCGAAGCAATCTGCCGGTTGGGGGATATGGGGATTGAGCCGTATCAACTGCGAGCCGGCTTGCTGGGAATTCTCTGCCAGCGTCTGTTTCGTGAACTGTGCGACTGTGCGCAGTGGACCGATGACGATGTCCATCGCCTGGGTTATCCCGTTCAGCGAGTCCGCATTCCGATGGGCTGTGCCGGTTGCAACTCGACGGGATACCGAGGACGACTGTTGCTCGCCGAATTGCTCGTTCCAAACGATGCGGCCGTCGGTCGTGCGATTGTGACCCGTGCCGACACCACAGAGTTGAATGCGTTGGCAACGGCCGCGGGAATGCTGAGTATCAGCCAACGAGCAATTCAGGCGATTGAGGCGGGGCGCACCAGTCCCGCGGAAGCTCGACGTGTGCTTGGTTTCCGAGACGGCTCGGAGCATGGTGCTGGAGTCTAAATGATTGCGAGATTCTGCTTACGAGACACACGACTTCGGGTGCCACCGGCGACGGCTTTGCGTTGCCAGTGTCTTGCCGATGTGTCAAAGAGTAGACAATGCGTAGTGACGCTGAATTTTTGCACACTCTCGTCACTCGATCAAAGTGATCGCAGCGACGCGAAGACACTGGTGGCTCAGAGCGGCCACCAGTGGCACCTAAGCGGAAATCCAAAACGAGCGGAATCGCACGTCGTGTTTTAGGTTCAACTGACTGGAAGATTGAAAGAGACATGGACACACCTGCCATCAGCCCCGTCGCGATCCGCCTGCAAGATCTGGTTGCGATCAATCGAGAAATTGCGGCCCTGGTGAGAGCCGGCGTTCCGCTGGAGCTTGGGCTGCGCACATTTGCAGGGGGACTGCCGTCGCGACTGGGCCGCCTGGCGGATCGCATCGCTGATCGACTGAAACAAGGCGAGTCGGCGACGAGGGCCTTCCAATTGGAAGGTCTGCCGGTCTCGCCCGTTTACAGTGCGGTGATCGATGCAGGGCTGCAATCCGGACGAGTTCCCGAAGTTCTGGAAGCGGTCGCCAAATCGGCCGAAGTTCTGGATGAGACCCGTCGGCAACTGCAACTGGCCCTGGTCTATCCCATTGTGGTCTGTCTGCTGGGCTATGCGTTGTTTGGCTTTTTCATCTCGGCAGTGGTCCCCATGTATGTTCGTACGGCCGACGACTTCGGCTTCGGCGACGACGTGACGTTTCGAACACTACAGCTCATCCGCGATACTTCGTCCGTCTGGTTCTGGATCGTTCCGCTCGTCGCCTTCGCCATCGTACTTGCCTCGCGATTCTGGCTGCGCCGGCGGGGACTTTTTCGTTCGTTCACCATGGGGCAGATTCTTGCCCGAGCTCAATTTACTGATCTGCTGCAGATCCAGATCGCTCAGGGGCTACCCGTCGGGCCGTCCTTTCACCGCGCTGCCGATGCGACCGGTGACCGAAGTCTAAAACGATTGGCGGACAATGTCAGCCGCGACTTGGAACGGGGCATTCCGTTTGAGGACACCGTCGTGAAAGCCGCAGCGTTGCCGCCCATGATGCGTTGGATGCTGTCGACAGCCGCGAAACAGGGGACGCTTGTAAAATCGCTCGGGCTGTTGCGCGATTCTTTCCGTCGGCAGGCTCAGCGACAATCACAAATCCTGCGAGTCTGGTTACCTGCCGTTTTCACGCTGGTGATCGGTGGCGGATTCGCTTTGATGTACGCCCTGCTCTTTTTCCTGCCACTACGTGGCCTGTGGGAAGGGATCATGCGCGAGTAGCCGGCCCCGAGCGTTCATCGAGAGCGATCTTGGCAAAAAACACGCCATCCGCGTGGTTTGGCCCGTTCAGGTTTCGGGCAGGAATCGCGAGAATAATGGCGGAGAGGTCTAGCCTCGCATCGAGCATCAGGTATTCTTGATTTGTGATAGAATCGCTTTTGCGATCATGAATCTGCCGACCTGCCTGCCTTCGCGAGATCCTTCATTGATGCGTCCCGGTGTCTTTCCACGACTTCGCGCCTTTGTCATATTCCCAACGACGTTGACTCTATTGATTCGGTGCTGCGCCGCGGTCGCGCTGGTTGCCTTTGTTGGCAACTCGCACGTGAACGCTCAGACCATCGACTTCAATCGAGAGATCCGTCCGATTCTGTCCGAGAACTGCTTCTATTGTCACGGTCAGGATGGCAACAAGCGGCAAGCCGAATTGCGATTGGACGATCGGGAAGCTGCAGTGAAGGCGGGCGCGATTACTCCAGGGGACTTGGCAAAGAGCACTTTGATCGAGCGGATTTTGTCCGACGATGCCGATCAAGTCATGCCGCCGCCAAAATCGAACCGCAGGCTGAGTGTCGAGCAAAAGAAGCTGCTTGAGCAATGGATCAAAGACGGAGCCGCCTACGAACCCCATTGGGCGTTTGTCGCACCCAAGCGACCCGCGGAGCCGGTGGTTCAGCAAATGCAGTGGGTGCGCAACGCCATTGATCGATTTGTGCTCGCCAAGATAGAGAGCGAAAAACTGAGTCCGTCTCCTGAGGCGGATCGCGCCACGCTCATTAAGCGATTGTCGATAGACCTGGTCGGATTGCCGCCGACTCCCGCTGAAGTGGATGCATTCGTTGCCGATCAGGACGAGCATGCCTACGAAAAGCTGGTCGACCGGCTGCTGGCAAGTCAGCACTACGGCGAGAGAATGGCGCTACCGTGGCTGGATGCGGCTCGCTATGCCGACAGCAACGGCTTCCAACAGGATGGCGATACCTGGCAGTGGATTTGGCGCGACTGGGTTGTGAAAGCGATGAACGAGGATCTGCCATTCGATCAATTTACGATCTGGCAAATTGCCGGCGACTTGCTGCCGAACGCGACCACCGATCAGAAGGTCGCCAGCGCGTTTAATCGAAATCATCTGCTGAACGGCGAAGGGGGAGCCATCGCCGAAGAGCAACGTTTTGTGAATCTGTTCGATCGGATCGACACCACGGCCACAACCTGGCTGGGGCTGACGATGGCGTGTGCTCAGTGTCACGACCACAAGTACGATCCGATCACGCAGCGCGATTACTACAGTCTGCTCGACGCCTTCAATCGCGTTCCAGAAAATGGGACGCCGCAATATTTTTCGTCCCGAATTCGCGTCGCCGCTCCGTTGCTGGAACTTCCGACCGAAGACAACACCAGGCAGATTGGTCAGTGGGAAGCCGAGATCAAGGCGGCCGATGCCGAAGCGGCACCGATCGCATCGTCTGCGTTTGAAGGTTGGCGGACGGGACTGTTTGCCGATGGAAAACCTGCTGACGGCAAAGGCTTGCCTGAACCCGTCGCGGCGATCTTGCGAAAGCCTGATGGGGAGCGAACTGACGCGGAGAAGAAGCAGATTGAGACCGATCTTCGCAAGCACTTCGATGAGAAGATTCGGCCGACGCTGGTCGCGAAGCTGCCCGTCTTGGGAAAGGCCCCCGAGATCCGCAGCCGGTTGGCGACGTATCGCGCCGACAAGCTGCCGCGGGTCATGATCATGAGCGATGAACGACCGCGTGAAACATCGATCTTGGATCGTGGCGAGTATCTGACTCCCAAAGAAAAGGTGACCTTCGCGACACCAGCGTTCTTACCACCGTTGCCTGCTGGCGCTCCGACGAATCGACTCGGCTTCGCACAGTGGCTGGTCATGCCTGAACATCCGCTGACCGCTCGAGTCCAAGTCAATCGCATTTGGCAGCACTACTTCGGAGCCGGGATCGTCAAGACGGCCGAAGACTTTGGAGTTCAAAGTGAGTATCCCGTTCACGGCCCGTTGCTGGATTGGCTGGCGGTTGAATTCCGCGAACGCAACTGGAGCATGAAGTCCCTGCACAAACTGATCGTCATGAGTGCCACGTATCGTCAAACCAGCCGCATCAGCCCCGCACTGCTGGCCAGAGACAGCGAGAATCGATTGTACGCTCGAGCCAGTCGGTTCCGCATGCCGTCGATCCTGTTGCGAGACTGGGCACTGTCGGCATCCGGCCTGCTCGACCCGCGAGTCAGCGGTGCCCCCGTCTATCCCTATCAACCCGATGCGGTCTGGGAGGCACTCGCCATTACCAAGGAACGAGACTTCACTTATCCCCAATCGACCGGCGGCGACCTGTATCGCCGTAGCCTGTACACGTTCTGGCGACGAACCGTGATTCCCGCGAATATGTTTGACGCTTCGAATCGTCAAACATGCCGCGTCCGCTCGGCCGCGACCAGTACCCCGCTTCACGCCCTGACAACCTTGAACGATCCGACGTGGGTCGAAGCAGCGCGAGTGCTGGCAGAGCACTGCGTGAAGGGGCAGCCTGACCTCGACGCACGCCTGAGCCATGCATTTCGACAAGTCGTGGGGCGTTCACTGGCGGAGCGAGATCTGCAGGTGATGCGTCGCGCCTTTGAACGCCAGGCGGCGATCTACCGCGCCGATGCCGACGCTGCGAAAGCATTGCTGTCAGTGGGAGCGGCTAAACGAGACGAATCACTCGATCTGACGGATCATGCGGCTATGACGGCCGTCTGTCTGGCGATCTTGAATTTGGATGAAGCGATGAGTCGCGAGTAAGACGAGGACGAATGAAATGAATTTGAAACACAGAGGCACAGAGGACGCAGAGAAAAACTAAAAGCGGAGCGAACCACGGAATACACGGAAGTCACGGAATGAATATGAGTCAAACCCTATTTCCTTTCGTGTGTTCAGTGTATTCCGTGGTTCGAGTTCTTATTCGCATTTCTTTGTGACTCTGTGTTTCAAATTGCTTCCATGATTAAGCAGACCTCTACGCAACTGAAGAACGACTATGCACGATTTGCAGCTTGAAAACATTGCCCGAGTTACCCGACGGCAACTATTTGGTTCGACCGCGACGGGACTGGGGGTCGCTGCACTGTCATCGTTGTTGGGGACAGCTTCCGCGAAGGGATCCGAACAAGGCATTTCGGGTGTTCCGCATTTTCCTCCCAAAGCCAAGCGCGTTGTTGTGCTCTGGCAGGGGGGTGGTCCGTCGCATGTTGACTTGTTCGATGACAAGCCGGTCATGCGGGAGATGAAAGGGAAGGACATTCCGGACACTGTGCGCGGTTCGACGCGGTTGTCGACCATGTCCAGCGGATACGGCAAATGGCCGTGCCAACCGGCGATCAAGCCGTTCAAAAAATATGGCGAATCGGGGATCTCGCTCAGTGAGATGCTGCCTAACGTGGGCTCCATCGCCGACGATCTTTGCCTGGTCCGCAGTATGCATACGGAAGCGGTCAATCATGCCCCCGGTGTCACGTTTTTCATGACGGGATCTCAAGTGCCGGGGCGACCCAGCATGGGGTCGTGGCTGTCGTATGGGCTTGGCAGCGACAGCGAAAACCTGCCTGCGTTTGTGGTGATGACTTCCAGTGACAAGGCCAAGACCTGCGGGCAATTGTTCTTCGACTACTACTGGGGCAGCGGTTTTCTTCCCAGTCGCTACCAAGGTGTTCGCTTCCGCAATACGGGTGACCTTGTGCCTTACCTGGCCAATCCGCCCGGAGTCAGTCGTGAGGCCCGTCGAGTACTGCTGGACGACATCGCCGCCATGAATTCAGCGCACCTTGCCGAGTATGGCGATCCGGAAATCGATACGCGGATCGCTCAGTACGAGATGGCATTTCGGATGCAAACCAGTGTTCCGGACCTCGTCGATTTCTCGGGCGAGACGAAGGCGACTCTCGATCGATACGGAGAGGATGTCCTGGTGAAAGGAACCTATGCGAACAATTGCCTGATCGCTCGCAGACTGCTGGAACGTGGCGTCCGGTTCGTGCAGCTCATGCATTCCGGATGGGATCAGCATGGCAATCTGTTTACTCAACTCGAACAGCAGTGCAAAGACACGGAAGGGCCGTCGGCGGCACTCGTGAAGGACCTGAAAGAGCGTGGGATGCTGGACGATACGCTGGTTGTCTGGGCCGGCGAATTTGGGCGAACGCCATTTGGACAAGGAGATCCAGCCAACCCGAAAGGCCGCGATCATTTTGGCAAAGCGTTCAGTTGGTGGCTGGCCGGTGGCGGCGCGAAACGCGGCGCGGTTCATGGTCAAACTGATGATTTCGGTTGGAACATCACGGCCGATCCGGTGCATGTCCACGACATGCAGGCGACGATCCTGCATCTTTGTGGAATCGATCACACGAAGCTGACGTTCCGATATCAGGGACGCCAATATCGACTGACAGATATCCACGGCGATGTTGTTCGAGGAATCCTCGCGTAATCAAACGGCCACGGCCGGCCCCTTGAGTAACACGGTGAAGCATTTCAAGCCATGAATTCAAGGTGGGCGTGCCACTGGTTGGCCGCTTCGGACAACCAGTGCGATTGCCATCATCGAGCCGAATCAAACGTCTTCTGTCGCCTCTTTCACAAGTTTTGGTCGCGGTGCAACCTGCAAGCGGAGGAACTCCACAGTCAAATCGCATCGGCACTGGTTGTCCGAAGCGGCCAACCAGTGGCACGTCTCTCGTAAATGGAAGCAGGAATATGCGTCACATCGTTGCCCCTCGGTCTTCAGAAACCGACTTCAATTGTACGGAGTCCGACGAAAGCCCCAACTGGCGGCGAGGGCATCTGCGGCTTCTTCGATGTCGGTAATATCGCCCCAACCGCCGTTTCGCAAAAACGCATGAGCAAATTCGTGAGCGATGACGTAGAAGGCGAATGCTTCGCTGCAAGTTGCCAGTTTCGGTCGCAGGACAACGCAACGACTGCCGCTCCCAACGGGGCCGGGGCTGGCCATCCACATCGACCAGCCTTCGCCAGGGACATAATTTTCCAGAGTGATCCGAAATCGAGGATCGTCCAGAAAATCACGCTGGACGGGTTCTGGAAGACGATTCAGAACAGCCAGCACTCGATCGCGCAGTGCTTCGCATTCTGCAAACGCTTCTAAATAGGCGGAAAAGATTTGCAGCACCTCCAGCAATTTGATTCAGGCCAAGATTCGGTCAGGGAATTGTCACGTGCCGCGGTCCGCATTCCAAGTCCCGGGTGACACCAAGTTGTCGGTTTCATTCAGGCGGAGCTAGACACGTCAGCCATGTTTGATCGATGATAGGTGTCAGACAAACCGCGGAAATTATCCGAGTCACAATACGCAATGAACGCAATCCAACAGCAACTGCATCGCCGGACATTCTTGGAACGATCCGCAACCGGAATGGGGGCCGTGGCGCTGGCATCTTTGCTGGGGCGCGATGCTGCCACCGGATCAGAGGTACCGCTGCCTCAAGCCCTGGCGAAGGCGAAACGCGTCATCTGGATGTTCCAGTCGGGTGCCCCGTCCCAGATGGACCTGTTCGACTACAAACCTCGCTTGCAGGAGTTTCATAAGCAGGAACTTCCCGATTCGATTCGGATGGGCCAGCGGTTGACCGGGATGACCTCGGGGCAAAAGAACTTTCCTATTGCCGCGTCGAAATTCAAGTTTGCCCAGCACGGTCAGTCGGGAATGTGGCTCAGCGAAATGCTGCCGCACACCGCGAAGATTGCGGATGACATCTGTCTGATTCGATCGATGCACACCGAGGCCATCAATCACGATCCGGCCATTACCTTTATTCAGACCGGCAGCCAGCAACCGGGCCGCCCCAGTTTTGGGGCCTGGGTGGACTATGGTCTGGGGACGTCGAACGAAGATTTGCCCGCGTTTGTCGTGATGATCTCCAAATCGAACACCAAGGGGCAGGGGTTGCTCGCGCGGTTATGGGGGAGCGGCTTTCTGCCGTCCCAACATCAAGGAGTGAAATTGCGCGGGGTCGGCGACCCCGTTCTATACCTGTCTGATCCACAGGGGATCGATCGAGCGGGGCGACGCGAAATGCTGGACGGCTTGGCTCAACTCAATGCGTTGCAATTGGCCGAAGTCGGCGACCCGGAGATCCAGGCCCGAATTGCCCAATATGAGCTGGCTTTCCGGATGCAGACATCCGTTCCTGAATTGATGGACTTGTCCCAGGAAACCGCGCAGACCTTTGAGATGTATGGCGAGGATTCCAAGAAGCCGGGTACCTATGCCGCCAATTGCCTGTTGGCACGGCGACTGGTCGAACGCGGCGTCCGTTTCATTCAACTCTATCATCGGGACTGGGATCATCACGGCGGCTTGCCGGAACGTATGGTCCAGCAATGCAAAGAGACCGATCAAGCCTCCGCGGCGCTGGTCATGGATTTGAAACAACGGGGGCTTCTGGATGACACGCTTGTCGTCTGGGGCGGTGAATTTGGTCGCACCGTCTATTGCCAGGGAGCGATTACCGACACCAGCTACGGGCGTGACCACCATCCCCGTTGTTTCTCACTGTGGATGGCGGGGGGCGGGATCAAGCCTGGAACAGTCCATGGCGAAACGGACGACTACTCGTACAACATTGTTCGCGATCCCGTTCACGTCCACGATTTGCAGGCCACGATTTTGCATCAATTGGGCGTCGACCACACCAGGCTGACCTATCGTTTTCAGGGTCGCGACTTCCGGTTGACGGATGTTCATGGAAACGTCGTGCAAAGCATCCTGAGCTAGGAGCGTGCGCGATTCCTGCTCGCGAGAAGGGTCCGTTCGTGATCTGGGAGGGCGAGGCTCCTGCCGAGCCACGGATGTTGATGGATTCAGACTCCGCTGTTGTTTTTCCCATTTTGGGCAGATCGAGACGTGAGGGTGTGTCACTTGATCTTCCAACAAACGCACAATATCCAAAAGTTGGTGCATTCCAACCGGAAAACGGCTTGGTTACGCGGGGCCTTGCTATGGACGTGTATTGTTGTCGGTGTGTACGCGTATACATCCGCGCCAATGCTTGTGATCACTAGATTCTTCCCGCCGGCTTTGGGCCCATGGTTAAGGGTCTATTGTCCGGTCTTGGTTTTTTCAAATTGTGTACCGTTGCGGCCCGCAATGGACGCGTGGTTCGAGTTGTGGGGAGTAGGACCGAATTTTCAGAATGCAGTTGCCTGGTATCATCAGGAAAGCAGAGAAAGTACGAGAGTGCGGTATCGCATGGCTGACTAGCAGTTGACGCAATGACAATAACACGCCCGGCTCGACAGGAGCCTCGCCCTCCCAAATGCAAAGTCCCGGCCTGGATTTCGTACACAAACCTTCGCTTCGGCACTTCTCGCCACTGTCGGCCAATCCATGGTTACACTTTGGACAGCCAGCATCCGGGCGGCGGGTGTGACGGCGATTCTGCTCACGCGGCCACCTCTTCGAGGCCGATCAACCGTAAGTGCGCTAAAATTCAGCTTGGAACTAAAGAAAAGAACAGTTGACGGCCATCAGATTCGTCTAGCCGAGATTGCCCCAAGTTGATATTTTCCGAACCCTTTCCCGACCTCAAATCGTCCGCTTTGGCTTTCAGGATGCGTGCATCACACCTCATCGTTGCGCGATGCCAATGTGCCGCAAGATGCGTGCGGTGGGGACTGCTATTGGCTGTGGGACTGACGTTGTTCGGTTGCTCTGCAATCCGTCGTCAGGTTGCTGAACGACGCGCCACCTGCGATTCCCTGTGCCAGCAGGCACGGAACGCGAAAAAAGATGGCTATCCTGATCAGGCCGATCTGCTGCTGAATGAGGCGGTCCGACAACGTCCTGATGACTTGGAGACGCGTCGCCTTTTGGCGGAATCACTTTGGGACTGCGGGCGATCTCAGGATGCGATTGAGATCTATGAAGAACTGGCCAAGCTACATCCGAAAGATTTGAGGTTGCATCAGCGACTGGCCACCATGTCGTGGACCGCTGGCCAGCATGCCAACGCGTTTCGAAGTGCCGAAAGCGCCCTGCGGTTAGACCCTGCCTGTGCGGACGCCTTATTGGTCAAAGCCCGGTTCGAGGCTTCGCGACGTGAATTTGAAGCGGCCACATCGACATACATTCGTCTCTCACGAGCGGCGCCAGATCGAATTGAAGCCAGGATCGAATTGGCTGAAGTCCATGTCGAGCGTGGCTATTCCAATCAGGCCTGCACGGTCCTGCGAGAAGTTCTGGCCGAACCGCTGTTGGGCTGTGAGCATCGCGCAGATGTCGAATGGAAACTGGGACTGGCATACGCCTCAGAAGATCGCTGGAAAGAAGCGTCGGTTCATCTGGCCAATTGCATTGAAGTCCGACCGATGTCCAGCATGGACTGGCAGATGTTAGTGACGGCGAAGCGGTTGGCTGGCGGCGATCTTGCCGAGTTGCCTGCGAAACCCCTGACAGTCGCGGCGAATCTGTCTGACCCCACACCGTCGTCGGCATGGAGTATTCTTCGCGATCGGATGCTGGTCCGCGGACAAATCCTCGCGGGGTCAGGCACATTGCCCCAGGACAGCGTGATTCGAGCCGACTTCCAGCGCAGCGCGCAACTTGATCCGCATTCCTCCGTGCAATAAGCCGGATCGAGTCGCTAGCGCGTGCCGCACTTACAGGAAAGTGGAGCGGCTCGTTTGTCGATCGAGTGCAACGAGACTCAGCGGCTTGGCAGGAGCCACGCCCTCCCAAAAGACGATCGCTCCGACTCGGTTGCGGACCTATTTAGACCGGTCATTCTTCGCCCGATTGGTAGATTCGCAGGAAGCGGTAGTAGACTTCCAGACTCATCGTGCTGACGGCTGTCGAATAGAGTCGCCCGCCGATCCCAGCCCATTTCCCGTTCGGATCCCAGCTTCCGGCCAGCGGTCCCTGTGTTCTCTGCAGGCCGACCAACGTGTCTCGCAATGATCGGTTCCACTCTTCCCAGGCCTGACCGTCATGCTGGAACATCGCGAGCGTCCCGTAGTACCAGTAGTACTCGTCGTAGACGCTGAGTCGAGGCAAGTTGTTTCGCAGATAGGAAACGGCTTCTTGCGATGCTCCGTCTCTCGGCCGGACATTAAACATCTGCCGACAAAAAAGTGCTTCCGCGGTCATGGCTGGTGAAGGAGATTCATTTAACTTGTAGCCGGCCAAACCGCCGCGAGTTCCCAACGCTCGCGCCTGCAGAAACTTCGTCATGCCACGCCGAGTCTCTTCGGGAACGGGGATGCCAGCATTGACCGCACTTTTGAGTGCCATCAATTGCCAACCAAACATGCTCATGTCGCTTTCACCGCCTTTGCCGTAACGCCAGCCCCCGTCTTCGTTCTGCATCGCGCAAATCAACCGGATGGCATTCCGCACGGCATCTCCCAGTTCGGGAAACGAATTGGGATCACTTTGCATTCCATAAGCTTCGGCGATGGCAAACGTCGCGATGGCATGGCAATACATCATGTCGTACCGAGTCGCCTTGCCACCCAGATAGCCATTCGCGTTTTGTTGGTCGATCAACCACTTCAAAGCCTGTTTCACGACGTCCGCATATTTGCCTTCTTCGTGCGTGTAGCCGGCACCGAGATAGGACAGCACGACCAACCCGGTAATTCCCGAATCAGCATAGAGGCCTCCATCGAGCCTGTTCTGGCCCTGTGGGTCTTTCTTGGCGGCTCCACCGCCGTGACGTGATGCAGACCAGAAACCGGTTGGCTCCTGGATGCTCGCCATCCATTTCAAGCTGGCTTCCACGGCACGTTCCGATTCCACAGAGCCGCCATTTTTCAAGGCGGCAGCGCGACGCTGTTCGATTCGTCGAGCTCGATACGTTTCTGGATCTCGCGTCGGAGCCCGCGAGACCCCGACCGTCGAATCCGGTCGAGACAACTGTGGCTTGGGACTGGCACTGAAATTGGAAGCCGAACTGGAATTGGCGAAATCGCTTCCCAAGGTTGGCCGCGCTGCCGCGATCTGCTGGGGAGTGGTGCTGGTCGTGAGAGAATTCGACTTCGGCGCGGGAGTTGGCTCAAGATCGCTTTCAGCCCCATTCCGGCTTCCCGATCTTGTGAACGGTGAGGTACGCCGATTGCCGAGTGTCGTGGAGGATGACGACGTCGGTGAACTGCCATTGTCGGCGACGTCGGCGATGACTGGACTCGGGTTGGCTCGCTGACGAATAAAGTTCTCAGTAGGCCCGATCGGCCTTGGGATCGTTGCCTCGGGACTCAATTCGGTCGGCAATGTGAGGACTGCTCCGTCTTCGATTAGCGAACCAATTCGCTCGGCGCCACCCCGCTGCGGATCAACTCGCATAGCCAGATCCGTGCTGGAGTTTTCGCGGTTGACCGGTTGGCGCCGCGCCGTGCCGGCACTGCCGGCTTCAGGTCGCGCCTGGTTTACCGGTTGGTCGACGTCGGCGGACGGCTGGGCGGGAGCGATTGTCGCAGTACTAGCCACCGACTGCTGAGTAGGAGTCGGAGCGGCGGTCTCTGGGCGTGCCTGAAGTTCAGGTGTGTCGGGCACAATGGGATCAAGCGTTGGCGACTTCTCGACGATCGGTTCGTCAATCGCTGTCATTTCCTGGTCTGGGTCTTGAGTATCCAGGCGTTGCGTGCGGGTCATGCCCCGCGCCAGCGGTTGCACTCCCGAATCCCAGACAGGCCGCGATGACGTCCCTTCGTTGGGTGAAGAGTCACTGTCGGCACTGTCGTTAGACAACGTCACGCGAACTGGCTGCTCTTCGGGTTCTTCCTTTGTCCCTGGCATCTGAGGGGTCGGATCAGCAACGGTGACCCATCCTAATCCGAGACAGCAATGCAGCAGCAACGACAGGAAAAATGACTTCGAAACGGCGTTTCGGTCGCCATAGTGCGTTCCGATCATGGACAGCAGTTGAACCGTCGCGAACAGAGTGCAGCAGACGAGCGCGATCCGCAGAATGAGTTCACCCATCGTCAGGTGCTCTACACTCTGCGTCGTCAGTTCCCACAATCGTGACACCGATTCGGGCATTACGATTCCTGCGATCTTGGAAGATGGGCTACGGAGAGGTTGCAAAGACCTGCGGATCCG